>DUAG01000041.1 GCA_012960925.1 Candidatus Manganitrophaceae bacterium | reverse complement strand
CATCGTAGATTCTCCTCCTAAATTACTATATTGGAAAATTCTACTTCTGAGCACCTTTATATTTAGGGAGGATTACCGTAGGAGGTCGAAAAAATCAAGTGAAAATCCTGGACAGAATCAGAAACATATCCCGGATTCAGAAGATGGAATCACAGGTCTAAGGGTATGGACGTACAATCTAATTTTCTGCTAGGATAGAGTTATTTTTAGGTCTTGTACATCCGATAATGAGAGAATTATGAACCGAAGCGAACAGATCAAGACACTACTTAGGGAGCGGATCCTCGTAATGGACGGGGCGATGGGGACGATGATTCAGGAAAAAGATCCCTCCGCCGCCGATTTTGGAGGGGACGCGCTGGAAGGGTGTAATGAGAATCTGAATATCACCCGACCAGACCTGATCCAATCGATTCATGAAACCTATTTTGCCGCCGGCGCGGATATTGTTGAGACCAACACCTTCGGCGGAATGGACATCGTCCTTGCCGAATACGATCTCCAGGAAAAGGTCTCGGAAATCAACCGGGCCGGGGCAAGATTGGCCCGGGCAGCGGCTGAAAAGTGTTCGACGCTCGAGAAGCCCCGCTTTGTCGCCGGATCTATGGGACCCACGACGAAGGCCATCACCGTCACCGGCGGGGTGACCTTCGACGAGTTAGTCGCGTCCTCCCGGCTTCAGTCCATCGCATTGATTGAAGGGGGCGTTGATCTCCTCCTTCTGGAGACGGCTCAGGACACCCTGAATCTGAAGGCCGCCGTCATCGGGCTCCTCCAGGCCGAGGCGGAAACAGAACGCGCCCTCCCGATCATGGTTTCGGCCACCATCGAACGGACCGGAACGATGCTGGCCGGTCAGGGGGTGGAATCCCTCTATACCTCTCTCGAACACCTCCCGCTCTTGTCCATCGGGCTGAACTGCGCGACCGGACCGGAATTCATGACCGACCACATCCGCTCCCTCGATGCCATGGCAAGCACCATGATCAGCATCTACCCGAATGCCGGTCTGCCGGATGAAGAGGGCCTCTATGAAGAAACGCCTGAATCACTGGCCTCTAAACTTCTCCGTTTTGTGGAAGCCGGCTGGGTCAACATCATCGGCGGCTGCTGCGGGACAACCCCGGCACACATTACGGCCATCGCTGAAATGGTAAAAGGTCAAAAACCGCGGCTTCCCAAAGAGACCCTGAAGACCGCCGTCTCCGGGATCGACTTTCTTCAGATCGAGGAGGAAAACCGGCCGATCATCGTCGGAGAACGGGCGAATGTCATCGGAAGCCGGAAATTCAAGAAAATGATTGTCGAGGAGAAATTTGAAGAAGGGGCCGAGATCGGACGGTCGCAGGTTAAGAATGGCGCGCAGGTCCTCGATGTCTGTATGGCAAACCCCGACCGGGAGGAGTTGAGTGACATCGATGCCTTCCTGAACTTTCTGACAAAAAAAATACGCGTTCCGATCATGATCGACTCGACTGATGATGAAGTGGCCGAGGCGGCCCTCAAGCTCTGCCAGGGAAAATGTATCATCAATTCGATTAATCTGGAAGAAGGAGAAGCACGCTTCGAGAAGGTGGTCCCTCTCCTTAAAAAGTATGGAGGGGCCGTGGTCGTCGGCTGTATTGATGAAGACCCCGATCAGGGCATGGGCGTCACCTGTGAGCGAAAGCTCGAGATTGCCTTACGGTCCTACAAACTTCTGGTCGAGAAATATCACATCGCGCCCCGCGATATCATCTTTGATCCCCTCGTCTTCCCGGTCGGAACCGGCGATGAAAACTATATCGGCTCTGCGCGGGAGACTATTGAGGGAATACGCGCCATCAAGGAGGCCCTTCCCGAGGTCAAGACCATCCTCGGCGTCAGCAATGTCTCCTTCGGCCTTCCGCCCGCGGGCCGAGAGGTCCTCAATTCGGTCTTTCTCTATCACACGGTTCGGGCCGGCCTGGATTACGCCATCGTCAATTCCGAAAAACTGGAGCGTTATCCCTCTATCCCCGAGAAAGAGCGTCTGCTTTCCGAAGATCTCCTTTTCTGGAGAGGCGAAGATCCGATCGCGCGCTTTGCCGTTCACTTCAGGGACAAAAAGGTAAGCACCGGGAAGGAAAAAAAAGTCCGTCTCCCCTTGGATGAACGCCTGGCACAGTACATTATTGAGGGGACAAAAGATGGACTGACTGCCGACATCGACCTGAAGCTGAAGGAAAACAAGCCGCTTGATATTATCAATGGACCCTTGATGACGGGCATGGACGAGGTCGGACGGCTCTTCAACCTCAACGAACTGATCGTCGCCGAGGTTCTCCAGTCGGCCGAGGCCATGAAGGCCGCAGTTCGGCATCTGGAACCCTCCATTGACAAGAATGATGCCGCCAGCCGCGGAAAAATGGTACTGGCCACCGTCAAGGGAGATGTTCACGATATCGGGAAAAACCTGGTCGAGATCATTCTCGGCAACAACGGCTACGAGATTGTTAATCTCGGAATAAAGGTTGCACCCAACGTCCTGATTGATGCGGTCCGGAAAGAAAATCCGGACATGATCGGCCTCTCCGGCCTCCTGGTCAAATCGGCCCAACAAATGACCATCACCGCACAGGATTTAAAAAATGCGGGGATCAAACTCCCGATTCTAGTCGGTGGCGCCGCGCTCACCCCACGCTTTACAGGGGCGAAGATCGCGCCTAAATATACCGGTCCGGTTCTCTACGCCAAGGATGCCATGGACGGGCTCAAGCTGGCCAACCTCTTGACCAATGCGGAGACCCGTCCAAAATTACTGGCCCGGCTCGAAACAGACCAGAGCGCGATACGCAAGAATGCTGAGGGAGCAAAGAAACGCCCCGCGCCTTCTCCTGAACGCGTGTTCCCCTCCTCGGTGCGTCACGGCCATGCCCTGCCGAAAGCGCCCGATTTCATCCACCATGTCATCAAGGAAGGCCCGCTTCGGGAGATCTTCGATTTTATTAACCCCGCGATGCTTTACGGGAAGCACCTTGGACTCAAGGGAAATATCAGCCGTCTTCTTGCTGAAAAAGATGAAAAGGCAGAAAAGTTATTTGCCACAGTTGAGGCGCTCAAGGAAGAAATTCTCTCCAAGAAATATTTTACCGCCAAGGGGGTCTATCGCTTCTTTCCCTGTAAATCAAAGGGGAACGACCTGATGCTCTATGAACCGTCCAATCCGGAGCGGCCCCTTGAGACCTTTCACTTCCTTCGCCAGCAGCATGGAGATCATCTCTGCCTCTCCGATTTCTGCCGGAGGTCCGATCACACGGAAATCGACACCATCGCCCTTTTTGTCGTCACTACGGGTCATGGGATCCACGCACTGTCTGAGTCCTGGAAGAATGAGGGAGACTACCTTCGGTCTCACCTGCTCCAGGCCATCGCGATAGAGGGGGCCGAGGGATTCGCTGAATGGCTCCACAGAAAGATCCGCTCCGATTGGGGAATCGGTGATCCTAACGGCATGACCATAGCCGATACCCTCAAAAATAAATACAGGGGCGTCCGGGTCAGTTTTGGCTACCCCGCCTGTCCCGACATGTCTGACCAACAAAAGCTCTTCCGCCTTTTGAATGTCACCGCCGAGATCGGGGTCGAGCTCACGGAAGGAGACATGATGGATCCGGAAGCGACCGTTTCGGCCCTGACCTTTCACCATCCGGATGCAAGATATTTTCGCGTTGACAAATAAAAACCCATACAGTAACTTGACGAGGGGGGAATGACCCAGGATTCAAGCTCCTCAAAAACACTAAACGAACGAAAAAAAAAGCTCCAGGACCACCTTTCCCGCCTGAACAAGTCCTTGCAACAAAGCCTGTCCTATGCCTTCGACCGTTATTACGAAACCGAGGTCCTGACTTATTTAAAGATCGAAGAAAAGATCGACCGTTTTGAAACCCTCTTTTTAAAGCTAAGCGATCAGATCAATGAAGCCGATAACATGGCCCTGTTGCGGCAATCAGCAGGACGCTTTGATTATCTTGCCGACCTCCTGGACGAGCTTGAAGCCGTTCTGTACCGGCGACCGCGCCGGAGACGGCGCGCTTCTTCCCGCCTGTCTGATTTCTTCAGCCGCTTTAGCCAGAAGACAGGAAACGGGTCATCCTCGTCTAAAGGAGAAATCTCTTCTCTGACAGAAGCCTATCAGGCCCTGGACCTGGAAGAGGGGGTCAGCATGTCCAGAGTCACTTCAGTCTTTCGCCGCCTGGCTAAAAAATACCATCCCGACGCCCACGGAGGGGACCGAAGTTCCGAAAGCAGCCTCCGGCGCGTGGTCGAGGCCTATCAGATGATCAAGGGGTCCCACACAGAGTAAAGGATGCCTTGCCCGACCTGCTCTGATACTTGACACAAAAATATGATTTAAGTAGGATGAAATCCACATGGAACAGGATTGGCTTAACTTGGAGGCGTTCTGGACTTACTGCCGGGGACATACGCGGGGACTTAAAATTGATCCCTCCCTTCGATTACTCCTCACCTCAAGCGGGACCGTCATCAGACATCTGAAGGCATTAACACTGAGGTCGGTCACCGTGGAGATAGAGTACCAAGGCGAAATCCTGATCAACGATGACCTTTCAGAAAAGATAGGAATTCCGAAAAGGGAGAAGGGATTTGAACGCCGGATCTGGCTGAGGAGCGGCGGCTCACTCGCGCCAAACGCCGATCCCTCGCAAAAAACAGATCGACGTGACTCTCCGGAAACAAGATTGCTTTTCGCTGTTTCAACATTTCCCATCTCTCGATTAAAACCGGAGTTCTACCAGGAGATGAGATCAGGAGAAAAACCGCTCGGCCAGATCATCGAAGAACGCTGTCTCGAGACATTTCGCGATCGCTTCGAGATCAGCCATCTTCCTTTTCCAGATACGGCGAAAGGGCTTGGGCTCTCACAGGACACCTTGTTTTGGGCAAGACGTTATCGTATTCGAATATCAGACCAAGCTTCAGCATTCATCTGCGAAGTCTTTTCTCCTCACTCCTCTTCCCTCTTGTCCTGAGTATTATCACCAGCGGCTGCATGTCAATCTCCGGAATAAAAATAGACCCCTCCGACCCTGACCGCACAGCGCCGGAGAATATGGCCTGGATCCCCTCCGGGACATTTGTAATGGGAACAGATGAAATAGATGTGAATCAGGATGCCATCCGGCTCGGGTTCCCCCGCCCCTGGTTTGAGAATGAACATCCCCGTCAAGAGATTGCCCTGGGAGGGTATTTTATTGACCTATATGAAGTCACACAAGACGAATACAGGCGATTTACGCTTGCCACCGGACATCCAGCACCAAGCCATTGGATCAACGGACAATATAAAACCGGAAAAGGAAATCATCCTGTGCGCTACGTCGATTGGTATGACGCCAATGATTATTGCCAATGGGCCGGGAAACATCTTCCTACGGAGGAAGAGTGGGAGAAGGCCGCTCGGGGAGCGGATGGACGACGATATCCCTGGGGGGATCAATTTGACCTTGAACGAGCCCACTTGGCGCCCGGCGCGGATATCCGGATCAATACGGCCCCTGCCGGAACATACAAAGAAGGCCTCAGCCCCTATGGAGTCGCTGACATGATCGGCAATGTCTGGGAGTGGACCGAAAGCTGGTATCTGCCTTATCCAGAGAGTCCCTACCGGGACAAAGACTTTGGGATGAAGTACCGCGTCGTTAAAGGCCTTTCCTTTCATTCATTAGGACACTACCAGGAGGGAGGCTACGAACAGGTCCTGAAGGTAACCGCCCGTGCCGCAACACGCTCATACGACCCGCCGACAGAGCGGCTGGAAGATCTCGGTTTTCGATGTGTCAAGAGGGGGGATTGATATTGTTCTCCCGACCCTTCAGGCATGCTGTGAATTTCACCAAGTCCTATTGGAAAAAGAGAAAAGACATCGCGCACCTAATGCGCTTGGAGAAGCAATACGGTACCCTCCTACTCCTGCTTCCCACCCTCTGGTCCCTCTTTGCTGCCTCAGAGGGAAGGCCGAGTTTGAAGCACCTCCTCATCTTTATCCTCGGCGCCTTCATGATGCGGAGCGCCGGCTGTGTCGCCAATGATATGGCCGATCAAAAACTCGATGCGCGAGTCGAACGGACAAAAAGTCGCCCTCTCGCGTCACGTCGCGTAACGATGAATGATGCAATTTCCACATTAGCCCTTCTCATCACCCTCTCGTTTCTCCTGGTCCTGATGCTCAACCCCTTCACGATCCTCCTCAGCTTTGCCGCCCTCTTTGTCGCCCTGCTCTACCCCTTTGCAAAGCGGGTCACCCATCTTCCACAGCTTGTTCTCGGAATCGCCTTTAGCTGGGGAATTATCATGGCATGGACCGCCGTGAGGAATGAACTTTCTGCAGCCCCTTTTTTTATCCTGCTGGCCAACCTGTTCTGGGCAACGGGATATGACACCATCTATGCCCTCATGGACCGCGATGATGATGTTCGCATCGGAATCAAATCAACGGCTGTTCTCTTTGGCAGACAATCCTGGTTTGCCGTCGGATTTTTTTTCGCCCTGGTCATTTTATTTTTGACCCTCAGCGGCCGACAAATGCAAATGACGCCGGTCTACTACCTCAGTCTGGGTGGGATCGGCCTCTTCTTTGCTTATCAAAGTCTACGACTCCGTAATTCACTCTCAAGAGCGACGCTCTTCTCCCTTTTCCGATCCCATGTCTGGGTGGGGCTGACCGTCTTGATCGGGATCGTGCTTAACTATCACCCATTAAACTAAAAGGAGTTTACATTGCCCTATCAAGACCTCCGCCAATTCATACAGCACCTCGAAGGGATCGGACAACTCGTTCGCATTAAAAAAGAGGTCGATACAAAACTCGAAATCACAGAGATATACAATCGCGTAATCAAAAAAGAGGGGCCCGCCCTCCTCTTTGAAAATGTCAAAGGACACCGCATGCCTGTGCTCATCAACCTCTACGGCACGATTGAACGGGTCGCGCTCGGATTAAACACAGATGAAGCGGGACTTTTTGAAGTTGGTGAGTTTCTGGCCTTTCTCCAACACCCCGAACCGCCGAAAGGCTTTATCGATGCGGTGAAACATCTCCCTTTTTATGCAAGGATCCTTCACCTTTCGCCCAAGAGCATCCGCCGGGCACCCTGCCAGGAGGTCGTTCTGAAAGGGGATCAGATCGACCTTGATCAATTTCCGATTCTCCACTGCTGGCCGGACGATGCCGCCCCCCAGATCACATGGCCGCTCGTCGTCACCCGCTCCCCTTCAGAAAATGATACGAAGTACAATATCGGGATTTACAGAATGCAGCAGATTGATAAAAAATCGACCATCATGCGCTGGCTCGAACATCGGGGCGGCGCAAAACACTGGCGGGAATGGATGGCCCAAGGAAAATCGATGCCTGTCGCCGTTGCCCTGGGCTGCGATCCGGCCATGACCATCGGAGCGGTCACCCCGGTCCCGGAACAAATTGGCGAATACCACTTTGCAGGACTTCTTCGGAAGAAACCGATCGACCTGGTTCGCTGCCTTACCGTCGATCTCGAAGTCCCCGCCACCAGCGAGATCATTATTGAGGGAGAAATTCACCCCGGCGAGATGGCCGCGGAAGGTCCGCACGGGGACCATACCGGTTTCTACAACGCCGTCGAGTCCTTCCCGATCTTTCGAATCAAGTGCATTACACATCGGCGGGACCCGATCTATCTCACGACCACAACCGGCCGTCCGCCACGCGAAGATGCCGTGGTTGGCCTGGCGCTCAACAAGATTTTCATGCCGCTTTTGAAGCAGCACTTCCCTGAAATTGGCGATTTCCACCTTCCGATGGAGGCCTGCTCCTATCGCATCGCCGTCATCTCCATGAAGAAGGAATTCCCGGGCCACGCCAAGCGGATCATCATGGGTATATGGGGATTTCTTAAACAATTTCTATATGTTAAGTACATTATCATTGTAGACCTTGATATCAACATTCGAAAGTGGGAGGATGTCGTCTGGGCGATTTCCACACAGGTTGATCCGGCGAGAGATACCTTCATTATCGAGAACACACCGATTGACTATCTCGACTTCGCGTCACCCGAACCGGGACTTGGCTCTAAGATGGGAATTGATGCAACAACAAAAATATATCCGGAAACAAAACGGGAATGGGGAAAGCTTATCAACATGGACGTTGATGTGGTTCAAAAGATCGATCAGATATGGGATGAATTGGGGATCGACCGATGAGATTAAAGAAAGTCGCCTTCTGGTCGATGATTCTCTTCTCCCTTTCCTGCTCTCTCTCGGTCCTAACCAATCTTATCCCGCAAGGCCTGACGGCTGCAACACAGGCGAGAGAAGACCACCGAATGGTCGGGGAGTGCCGCCATTGTCATGTGGACACATCGACTTTACTCACCGACACCTCCAGACCGGAGTGCCAGGAATGTCATGGGGGAAATCCGGAAATCCCACCTTATGTCCTCCCGGTCTCACAAGTCCCCGAAGAAAAAATCATCACACAGGACATGGTCCTGATTCCTGAAGGCCCTTTTATCATGGGGAGTCCGAGGCGTCCGGCGGCAGAGGGGGAGGGAAACGCCGATGAAGGCCCAGCCCATCCCGTTGAGGTCAAGGAATTTTACATGGATCTTTATGAAACGACCAACGCCCATTACCAGGATTTCATTCAGGCCGCCGGGGCTTCAACACCCCTCCTTTGGAGGCGGGGAAGCTATCCTCAGGGAAAGTCCAACCATCCGGTTGTTTATGTCAGCTGGCACGAAGCAGATTCCTTCTGTCGCTGGAAGGGAAAACGCCTTCCAACGGAAGAGGAGTGGGAGAAGGCGGCACGAGGAACCGATCAGCGGCATTTTCCCTGGGGGGTTCAGTTCGACGCCAATAAGGCAAACACCCCTCAACATTCGCTCTCAAGGGGAATTTCGGTATCGAAAGGGGGAACCATGCCGGTCGGGAGCTTTGAAGACGGAAAAAGTCCCTATGGCTTATACGATATGGCCGGAAACGTCTATGAGTGGACCAGCAGCTGGTACCTCCCCTACCCAGGAAATCGTGTCAACAATATCCACTATGGCAGAAGGAACAAGGTCCTCAGGGGAGGGTCCTGGTACAATTGCATGTCCTATGGCTGCGGCCTTTCCTCCCCCGTATACAACAGAAGCCGCTTCACCCCGGAGATCAAGAATAAAGGCTTCGGTTTCCGCTGTGCCCGCGACAAGCAAAACCAGAGTTAAGCAAGCAAAACCTAAAATCAAACAATCCCGGAGTGAAGAAGAACCCCTGGTAAGGAGGTAACACATGAAACAAACATTCAGATGGATTTCAGCAACGTCAGTCATCATTTCTTTTCTTATCGGAGGGTGCGTTACCAAGAGCCGCTTTGAATCTCAACTTGCGGAGACCCAATCCCTTTCGGAGCGCTTACAGAACCAGACCCGCAAGCGGGCCATGCTTGAAGAAGAACTCTCAAAGCTGAAAAGACAACTCAAGATAACAGAATCCAAGCTGTCGGATGCCAGACAAGCGGCTGCAGATCAAGAGACCATCCTGGGAAACCGCATTGGGGTTCTGGAAGAGCAATTAGCCCTTTCAAAAGAGATGGGGAGCAAGACGCAACAACAATTAAAAAACAAGATGATTAAGCTCAAAGGAGAGTACGAAACAGATCTCCAAAAAAAGAAGCAGGAAATTGCATCGCTTGAATCGGAACTGGCCGAACGGGTTCAGGCGCACCTTGCGCTCCAGGATCTTCTTTCAGAACGGGAAACAGAGTTGGTCAGCATTACCCGGATTCTCGACAAGGTCCGGGATCGATTTCAGGTCACACAGGAAGAAGCGGCCCAAAGAGAGCGGGAACACCAGGAGTCGAGCAAGGCACGTCGGGATCTCGTGAACAGGCTTCAGAAAGAGATCTCGGAAGGCAGTATCAAGATTTCTCAGATCAAGAACCGCCTCACTGTTGAAATCGTGGACAAGATCCTCTTTTCTTCCGGAAGCAGTGATGTGACCAATAAAGGAAAGGCCGTTCTTGCGAAGGTGAGTACCGTTTTAAAGGGCGTCAAAGAAAATGATATTCATATCGAAGGACATACCGACAATGTCCCGATCGGTCCGAGAATAAAAAAGAAATTTCCGACCAACTGGGAGCTCTCCACATCACGGGCAACCCATGTCGTTCGTTTTCTCGCAGAACAAGGGGTTGACCCAAACAACCTTATCGCAATCGGCCTGTCTCAGTATCGCCCTGTCGAATCAAATGACACGGATGAAGGAAAACAACGAAACAGGCGGATCGAGATTGTCCTGTTTCCGAAAGACATCCAGAAAATCGCGTCGACCAGCGATCCGTCCTGAGGACTGTCCCCTATGAACCTGGGTCAACTCCCGACACTTTTCAGTGCCCTAATGAGAAAGGCCTCGGCCTTGTCAACCGAAATGGGTCGGCTGATAAAATATCCTTGCACTTCATCACAATGTATTGAACGAAAGAAAGCGAGTTGTTCTGCCGTCTCAACCCCCTCTGCAAGTGCACGGAGATTAAGACTTTGGGCCATCCGGACGACTGTTTTTGCGATGGCAGCATCATTCGCGTCGACCGTCACAGACTGCACGAAAGACTGATCGATTTTCAGGCAAGAGATTGGAAATCGCTTTAAATAACTGAGTGACGAATATCCCGTACCAAAATCGTCGATTGTGATCTCAATCCCCATGTTGCTCAATTCTTGCAGTTGGGCGGCCGTACCCCCCCCCCGGTTTTTGTGCCAGGAGACTTTCTGTGAGTTCCATCTCCAGAGAACAAGGATCCAACCTGCTATCCTTTAAAGCCTTTAAAACGATTTCGATAAAATCGTCTGTTTGAAACTGACGCATTGATATAGACCACTTTCTCTTCACTGCAAATCAAGATCAAGTCCGGTGAGAGCTCAATCAAGGTCCGGTAGCGCGCCTCACTCTCCAGAAGAAAATTCTCTGTCTTCTTCTGGAGATCAATGTCCTGAATTTGAATTGAAAATGCTGATGGGATATTCGAATCAGATTGAATCAAAGAAATGTGAATACGAACCCAAAACAAGCTCAGATCTTTTCGGATATACTGCTTTTCCAGCACCACGGGAGCCGTTCTGCTGCCAACAAGAAGGCCCTGGACCGCCTGAACACTCTCCTTCAAATAAGGATCAGACGTGATACTCTGAAAATCGCGTTTCAGTAGTTCTTCTTTGGCATATCCGGTCATCCGGCAAAAGGCAGGGTTGACTGGAGATACCTCCCGAGAGGCTTCACGGCCAGGAAAGAAATCCCTATCGGGGCGGCCTCAAAGGCACCCTTCAACAGAAGTGCTTCGTCCATCACCCCTCTATTCAAAAATAAACAGCAGGATCTGAAAATCCGAAGTTTCTACAAGCCTTAGGACACAACATCCGAAGACCAAGCACTACGCAACGCTTTCTTGTTGCCAGGAGGGATATGAAGCTGCAGGAACAAGAATATGATACTGATTCTTGTTCCTATTAAAACTCCAATCTCCCGGTATCATATTTATTCCCAATTAGCAGTCAACCCTTTTTCACATGGGGACCGTCAGTCGTCCTAGATTGCGGGATAAGAAGGACGTCCAACGCTCGTATAATTAAAACCCATCTCCGCCATCCGCTTCGGCTCATAAACATTACGAAGATCGATGAAAATAGGTGTTTTGAGTCTAAGCTTGAGTTTCGCCATATCGAGGTTCCGGAAAGGATTCCATTCCGTAATGAGAATCATGGCATCCGCCCCTTCTGCCGCATCATAGGGATCGGAAGCATACTCCACATCAACCAGCACCTTTCTGGCTTCTTCAATCGCCACCGGATCTGAAGCAACGACCGTGGCACCCCCTTTTTGAAGGGCCTCGATAATCGATAGAGAGGGCGCCTCCCGTATATCATCTGTATTTGGCTTGAACGAAAGCCCCAGGACAGCAACACGTTTCCCTTTGAACCCGCCCAAGACCTTCTCAATTTTCTCGACCATGAAAGTTCTCTGTCTCTGATTTACATCCAGAACAGCCTTAATAATCTTAAAGTCATAGTCGTGGTTTCCTGAAATTTGAGCCAGAGCGGAAACATCCTTCGGGAAACAGGACCCTCCGTATCCAGGGCCTGCATGCAGGAACTTTGAACCGATCCTTTTATCCAGGCCCATCCCCTTGGCCACCATCTGCACATTGGCCCCCACCTTTTCACAGAGATTGGCCACCTCGTTGATGAAGGAGATCTTTGTCGCCAGAAAAGCATTTGAAGCATATTTGACCATCTCGGCCGTCAGGATATCCGTCATCACCATGGGCGTCTCAATCAGGTAAAGCGGGCGATAGAGGTCCCGAAGAATGGCTGCCGCCTGTTGGCTGTCCGTGCCGATCACCACTCGGTTCGGGTGAAGAAAATCTTCAATAGCAGAACCTTCCCGAAGGAACTCAGGATTAGAAACAATATCAAAATCGGTCTGCTCTTTAAGTCGGCTCCCGATAATCTCCCGGAGGCGTGCCCCGGTCCCGACAGGCACGGTGCTCTTTGTGACAATCACTTTGTAGCCATCCATATTATCTGCAATCGTTTCGGCCACCATTTCGACATGAGAGAGATCGGCAAAGCCATCTCCCCTCGGCGGTGTCCCGACCGCGATAAAAATGACGAGAGCATCTTTAATCGCATGGGCAATATCTGTTGTGAAAAAAAGCCGCCCACCTTCCCGGTTCTTCTTGATCAACTCTTCCAGACCGGGCTCATAAATCGGGATCTCCCCCTTCTCCAGGCGGGCAATTTTCTCTTCATCTTTATCAACACAAGTCACATTTAAACCAAACTCCGAAAAACAGGCCCCTGTAACAAGACCAACATACCCGCTTCCTATAATCGCGATGTTCACTATTACCTCCTAATAAAATATTGAATAAGATCAATCCTGGTTTATTCTTCCACACTTCTCAAAAAGAAATAATTTATGATCTTATCAGGGTCCGGTAAAAAAATCCCATTTAATCTCACCATCGACTGGGTCCACTACCAGCGCATTCCCGGAAAGATCAGTAATCTCGGGCTTTAATATCACAAGATACCTGGCATTGCTAAAAAGGGGAGAATCCGGCATAAACGTAGCTGTCTCGCCGTCCCCAGAAAAAGAAAATGCTCCCGCTACAGTGGCAACACTAGGAGTTTTACGTTCAACAAGGAAAGGTCCATCAGGCCCATCAACAAAACCCCCACAGCCCGCCATCATCATAACGAAGGCCGGAACAAGCATCATGAAAGGAAGCACCCTGACCTTTCTTAAGATCTTCATCCTGATTCGTATTTTTCCCTATCCATTTTTTGAAATTATTCCCATTTTCCCCTGAAACTGACCTTCTTTCTTCCCAGCGGATCTTTCCCTAAAAAGTGAACTCCAGCTCTGCTTCAATTTGCATGGCCGAATCCGAATCCACAAAGGCACTGCCAGGGGAGAAAATGGCTGATGTCACTTCGATACTTATCCTCTTGGTCAGCTTCATCCCAAAGACAATGTCGATCTCATGACCCAGATTTCTCGATAAGCCTGCCGGACTCGCCTTAATACCAACATTTCGGAGCGGTATCACCTGATTGGGTACGGTCCATACCTGAGAATAGGAATGATAGACAAGGTCCACGGAGGCGGCTTTAATGGGTCGGATCCCGATGCCAATGGTAATGATCGTCATGTTACTTAATTCCGGATCGAACAATTCTCCATAATATTTAATCCGGGCTATCCCCCAAAGCTTTGCCGCATTGTCCTGTAAGCCTGTCTGCCTAAAACTATTGTCCTTGTTGTCACCTGGAAGTTTGTCCCCTGAACCGAAGGCATATCCCAGTGTAAAATAGGGTTTTAAGGGATATCTAAGACGAAGGCTCGCGCCCAGGTCAAAGCCGTAGCCGGAAACGTCAGTGGGTCCTTCGATCCCCGACACACCTCCCAATTCAAGCCAGGTTTTCAGGTTCTTGTTCGGCCTTCCTTTCAATGATATTCCCATGAAATTTAAGCTGAGGTTTAAATCTTTTCTTCTACGATTCACGAAGTAAAAAGAAGCCTTCTTCTTGGGGCCAAAACGGTAAGAGGTATAAGAGATCAGATTGATGATCCTATCTCTGGTAATTTTCGGATCAATAATGTTCGTGCTTAAAGATAGTTGAGATTCAACCTTTGAAAATCGGTAGAAAACCCGAACCGCATCGAGTTTTTCGTCAAAGACCCATTCCCGGGAGTCCTTAAACCTCTGGCGCCCAAGTTGCAGGCGCATGGAAGGAATCATAAATCGATTGATCAGAAGATAGCCTGTTTTAAACTTTCCTTTTAGCGTTCGAGAATTCCCGCCCTTCCGTACGGGTCTGGAGTCTGCCTGGTTTTTAATCTCCAACTCGCCAAACAACTCCATCCCGCTTCCAAGCTGATAGAGGCCTGCCAGGCTGAGTATCGTCTCGATACGGGTATCATTATCGTCCCTGGCATCATTGAAGTCTCTATTTTTTCTTTCCCTGACTTCAAAACCAAGTTTTCCACCAACAGAGAACTCGGGACTCACGACAAAATTTAAAGGAGGCGCGGCATCCCGATCAATGGGTCTCGTTTTGGAAACCGCCTCTTCAAAAACAACAAGCTCCATCTCAACAACACGCAACAACTTTTTGGCATCAAAGATAAGGCCAGCCTTCATTTTATTTTGATCAATCGCATTATTATAATATCTTTTTGCCTTTTTCAAATCTTCAAAATTGATTTTCTCAGATGATAGAGCGCGTAGGTGATATAGTCTGGCAACTTCATATGCGGCACGCCCTTTACGTTCTTCAAAAGCGCTTGTTTTTTTGTATAAAGCAATACATTCTTTCCACCGACCTCGACCTTTCCGCCCTCTTTTATCTTTCAGGAGAACGCTGCGACAGACATCGCCTTCCTTGAAATCATTTGATTCCGCCAACACCACGAGAGGGAAAAAGAAGATGAAATAGAACAATACTAGAATAAATGCGTTAAGGTTCCTTCTGGTCATATGAGTATACTTCCTTATACTAAAACAAGCCTATACTTCTATATGATAGACAACCCGCCCAAACAGGTCATATCCGAATTACTTTACTGGAATCTTCAGGGAGGGCCCAAGTCATCACGTCACAGCCTTCAATAAAGGCTCGGCAAGATGGCGCCACTGAGGCCAGATGGAGTAAAGACAGGACAACCGGAGGAGGGTGGACTGAGTATAGGCCTCGACTCTGGCTGAAAAATCTCCAGAAAGTTGAGGGGCATAGCCCTGTAAAAAGGCCTCCTCCATCGGCATGACACTTTTAGGAGACTGCATGGCCGCCAACTTGATGTGCGCCAGAAAATTTCCAAGATCAATTGCAGGGTCAGAGAGACAGATTGTATCAAAATCAATCATGAAAGCCTGGGAACGGTCCACCAGAATCTGTTTTTCATAATAGTCCCGATGCACCAGAGTGGGCTCAAAGGCCCGGCACCTGTCGAGGCCACGACGAACCTTGTCGAATGCCGCCACGAGAGAAGGACTCAGCTCCGGATGAATCTGTGAGGCGATGACACCCCAATGATCCCTTAACAATGTCAATTCATCCTCGACGGTATGCCGACCAGGAACTTTCAGGGAAGATCGATGCAGTTTAGCAAGAGCCCTTCCTGCCAACTCGATAGAAGCTGCAACCCCCGGTTCTTGCAACCCAAGCCAGTAGGAACCAGGGACATCTTCCATCAAGAGAAGCTGAAATTCAGAAAGATAAGCGATTGGCCTGGGAATCCGGATCCCGTCTTCACTCTTGTCTGAAAAGTCATGATCCCATAGGTCTTGCATCTCGACGAAGACCTGGCCTCCCCGGTCTCTTCGAACAGGATATATTTTCCCGATGACGGATTGAGGGATTCTCTTCCCGGTCTTCTTATCCAAGGCGCTGAAACGCAGGCGAAAGATACAGCGCTTTCCCAATCGGTGACGAAGGACTTCAATAGAGCATTCACTTATCTTTTCACTATTCTCCGATAAACATTGTTCCAGAATGGGTTTGAACATAAAGGGTTTATTGAGTAACTTCATTCCCGCGAGTTTCTCATCTATTCCCGAAAATCGTAGAACGAGACCCAAACCAGGAAGGCAGCTAATTCGATCCGGACCCATCCTGGAAACTTGCTTTTTTCGCGTCTTCTGCAATGCTTCCAGGAGATCATCACACCGTTTCCCAGCCCCTGCCCCAACCAGCTCACCGAAAAGGCGTTCGACCCTTTCTCTTCCCCTCTCAAGAAAACACATTTCATATTCGAGCAGGAAATCTTTTCCCTTACGAGGATAGACCCTGATCGCACGACAATCTTTCAGGACCAGCCCCTTTTGCTTGAGATATGGCCAGTCGCGCCGGAGAATCTCAAGCATTGCATGAGAAGAGATTGCCGTCTCAAGATTTCTTAGTAGAGATGGCTCATACCGAAATGCCACTTGCACAGAACTGGATGGCTGAACCTTTACGCTCATTTAACACCTTTCCTCAGAAAACTTCCGGGCCTTCGGATCATGAATCTAGAGATCCCAAACCCTTGGTGAAATTATCAACGCCCAGTGACAGGGATTTCGATTGGCTCCTGCACAACAATTCGTCCCCCCTCCATACTCAGGATTTGATCAGCCCCGGCCACGGATTGGAGGTCATGGGTTACGAAGAGACATGTCTTCCCAACCATGAGACGATCCAAGGCCTCTCGGACCTTCAACTTGCTTTTAACTTCAAGACCCGTCATCGGCTCATCCAAAATCAAGATGGGGGTGTTCCGGATGACGGCCCTGGCAATGCCGATCCGATGCCTCTGCCCTCCCGAAAGGGTGCCTCCCCGCTCTCCAACGATTGTGTCATACCCATTCGCAAGCCCCATAATGAAGTCATGGGCATTGGCCACTTCCGCTGCGGCCACAATCTCCTCCATGCTCGCATCCAGTTTTCCGTAGGAAATATTCTCCCGGATTGTCGTGGCAAACAGCAGGGACTCCTGAAGAACGATAGAAATCTGCTCACGCAACGAATTTATAGTGTAGCATCGGAGGTCTCTCCCATCAATCAGGACACGGCCCTTCTGGGGATCATAAAAACGAATAAGAAGACTCGCAACCGTCGATTTCCCAGACCCACTTGGCCCCACAAGGGCCACCAGTTTCCCAGGATTCATTTTAAAATCCACCCCATTCAGGACGGGCTCTCCTGGACGATAGGAAAAAGATAGGTTTTCGAAAATAATCTCTCCCTGGAAGGGCGGGGCCACGATTGCCCCTGGAGAATCTTTGATCTCTGGTTCCATTTCGAGAATAGACACAATCCGTTCACCGCAAACAGTGGCCTTCGAAATCCGACTGGTAAAACTGGCGAGCCTGCGAATCGGTTTGTACAGACTTCTCAAGTAAGCCGTGAATACAAGGAGATCTCCCGGGGTCAAGGCACCGCTTAAGACCTTTTTAACCCCAAACCACAAGACGGCGCAAATCCCGGCCGCCAAAAGAACCTCAACATACCGGTTTAAGTTCGCCTCCATACGCGTCGTCTTCAGACCTGCTTTCATGCTTGATTTATCTTTGCTGGAAAAACGTTGGCTCTCATATTTTTCTCGTCCGAAACCTTGAACAACTTCAATCGAGGCCAGGGTTTCGGTGATGACACTCGTAATCTCACTTTCTTTCCTCCTCTGCTTTTTTGTCGCCTTCTTGATCTTTACAGAAAAGTGAAAAGCGACAAGGACCAGAAAGGGAAGTATCCACAGGGCGACCAGGCTAAGTTGCCAATCCATCCAGAACATAACAGCAATGATTCCGGAAAGGATGAGAATATTTTCACTTACAAAGATAACCGCGACAACCATAAGGTCTCGGAGCATCCGGATGTCACCCGTCAACCTCGCCACAAGATCTCCCGAATGATGTTTGTTGTGAAAAGACTGGGAGAGATACTGGATGTGGTTATAAAGTTGCCGCCGTACCGAGGCAACTACCTTCTGGCCGACACTGGCCGTAAGATATTTTTGTCCATATCTAAAAAGTCCTGCCAGGACAGCAATAAGCAGGATAGAAAGGGCACAAGCAGCAAGAAGGGTCTCTCTGTTTCCACCAAACACAGGGAAGCGCTCAAGAAACGCCACCTCGGCTTGGGGAACCAGGATGATATCGAAGATCATTTTAATCGGCCAGGGACGGAGCAACTCCATCGCCGCGACACCCACCAGGCACACCCCCGCCTGGAGAAGTTTTCCCCGATGCCGAACCAAGTGGCCCCCAAAATGCTTAAAAATCCGACGGATCGAATTCGCATTGATTCTCTGAAATGCCGGATTTATCTTGAAAGAAATCTTCATTTTCTCTTCACCAATGGTGCAACAATTTCCATCACGCGATGGGCGTTCTGCACCCAGGTATGGTGACCGGCCTCTGCGGATGCTGCAATTCCAAGCGCTTTTTGAAGGGCGGGTTCAGAATGTAATCTTTCAATCTTTACCACAAGATCATTCGGGTCTCCGGGACGGACAAGCAGACCGGTTTTTCCATCTTGTATCGCCCTCTCAATCGGGCCGATTCGACTTGCGATAACTGGTTTTCCAGCAGCCATGTATTCAAAGAGTTTAAGTGGAGAAAAATAGAAATCTTCTAAGAATGGATAGGGTGCAACAGTCACATCCATACGCTGAATCAGGTTTGGAAGCTGATCGTACGAAACCCATCCCGTAATAGTCATCTTTTTTTTCAGTTGATGCTCCCGGGCATAATCCTCGATCCAGGTTCTAAGGGGTCCATCACCGACAATGAGTAGATGATAATCCGGGGAACGCTTCTGAAGTATCCTGAATGCCTTCAAAAGAATGTCAATCCCGTGCCAATCCTTTAAGCTCCCGACAAACCCGAGGACAAACTTTCCATCGACCCCTTCCAAGTAAGCTGGTTCGACGGCAGGATGGAAGCGCTTGACGTCCACACCATTCTGAATGACAAAAGTTCGCTCCGGGATAGCTCCTTTCGAAATGACATAGGACTTGACCTGTGCTGAAACAGCCAATAAGGCATCTGCTTCCTTGAAGACTTCCGCTTCAACAGCTTCCGCTTCTGTGGAAAGGTGTAAGGCCCGGTACTTCTGCTGCTCTTCAAGAAGAGGGGAATTTACCTCTACAAGGCAAGGAATCCCGAGCTTCCGAGCGACTCTCACACCAGCGGTACTCCACAAGGAATACCGCTCATAGATCAGGTCAAAGCGCGATTCAGAATGAAGTACGCTCAAATACTCTCCAATCGTAATACTGGACTGAAGGGATCGCCGCTCCCTGGCAAGGGCATTCTCCTCCTTACTGAGGTTCTCACCCTGCGAAGAAGAATGATCAGCCTCCATCGTAATAACCTCTGCCTTCAGAGGAGCAAAAAAAGACCCTCGACGAACAGTCAGTACCGTGGTCTGGTGACCTAGGAGGTCCAGTGCGTTGACCAGTTCTCGAATGTGAATGGAGGCCCCTTTTTTTCCAAAAACCGGGATACCATTGTCAGCCGTAATGTATGCGATCTTCATTCCAAGTATTCCTAATTAATAACGGCCTGGCTAAATATTCTTTTCAGGGCAAAAATATTCTTTTTGACATCAAAGACCTCCTCAACCTTCAAGCGCCCTCCTCGCTGTAGAAGGGACTGGAGTTCCTGATTCGCAAGAACCTCTCCGATCTCCCTGGCAAGGAGCCTCGGATCTCTCTGCGGGACAAGGAGACCCGACTTCCCGTGCGTAATGATCTCCGGAATACCAGTGACAGTTGTTGAGATGACCGGAACCCCGAGGGCCATAGCCTCCAGAAGAACCGTCGGAAGCCCGTCACGATTCCCATCCTCTGCGATAATGCAGGGAAGAACAAACACCGAAGCCGTTTTAAGGATCCGAATAACTTCTGTTTGTGTTTTGGCCCCCAGAAACAACACCTTTTCTTTCAGTCCGTATTTTTTAACCAATTCCACCAAGGCCTTTCGCTCGTCTCCTTCACCAATAATCACACACTTAAAAGACTTTCCACTTTCCTCAAGAAGCTTACATGCCTCGATCAAGTAGGAAAACCCCTTTTTCTCAACCAAACGTCCCACGCCAACAAGAAGATCCGGCTCTTTTTCAGCCTGGGAGGGCTTGAACTCATCCAGATCAATGCCGTTGTACAGGCGGATAATTCTTCCCGACCTCCCTTCAGATTTGAGGCATTCCTCAAGGTACTCTTTATTAAAGTCGCTGACTGTGACGACAAACCTGGCCATGGCCATTTTTTCGCTTAATGTTCTTTTATCGACGCTCTCATGGTAAATATCCTTTGCATGGGCCGTAAAACTATAGGGGATACGGGTCACTTTACTGACCCATGAGGCGGCCGTCGCCGCCCATGTTGCAAAGTGAGCATGGATCAGGTCAACCCCGAGATTCAGTAAAAGCGGCGCGATCATGGCCGCCTCAATTAAAATCCGATATTCTTCCTTAGACATTGGGCCACAGAGAGCATCCGGCCCAAGCTCCGCCGGAGTCACAGAAAGGGTGCTGAGGTATTTCACCGACCAGGCATCACGTGGGATTTCCTTGACCTTAGGCATGTAGTAGACGGGAACCTTAAGGGCCTGAGCTTTCTCATGAACCATCTCCTCTCCAGCTGATTTTCCGGCAACGATCGTAATATCTACCCCTTGCCGTTGAAGTGCCTCTATCTCATTAACGATGAATGTCTCAGACAGACGAGGATATCGTTTCAGGAAATAACAGACCTTTAAAGGTGCATCTCTTCCTGGGTTTTCTCTCATAGTCAACTTTTCCTTCATCAAGAAGTAAATTCCTTGTCTAATGCAAGGAGTCTTCCAATTGCACGACTCGCATTCATCGCGCCCTCCATACCAACACCGGCATCACGGGGACACACGAGATCATCCCCTTTTAGAGTAGAATTGATTCCCTTCAAAAGTCTCTTGGATGTTAAGGATTCCGGATGAATCATACGGACCAGTCCTTTGGAGACGAAACATTCGGTCCTGATGAGTTGTTCTAATCGCGGTTTGACTCGGGGAATAATAATTGCGCGCTTTTTAAGGGATAAGATCTCACAGAAGGAATTATATCCCCCCATTGAGATCACCAGATCAGCCGCATTTAAATAGCTTGGCATATCCGGGGTAAAACGGATCATCGTAAGCGGCGCACCCATACTTTCATAACGCTTAAGATGGCTTCGCTCGGACTCAGACATCAAGGGGCCCGTGACAATCAATGAGTCAAAATTCAGGGTATTGTCCTTGTATTCCGATAAAAGCATCTCCAGATATGTGCTTAATATGTCAAAGCCGTCTCCTCCACCTCCTGTCGTAACGACAATAAGGCAGTCCGTTTTCATCTTTAATTCCTTCCGGACTTTATCCTTTTGACGGACAGAGTTTTTCCGACCGATATAGCCACAAGAGATCATTTTATCTCCGGTTTTGGCAGACAAACCATATTCGGGAACCGGATCATAAACCTCCCTGGAACCATAGAGAAAGATAGCGTCATAGGTGTCTTCCAGAAGAGTATAGACCCCTCCACGTTTCCATTCCTTCCTCACCATCCTGGCATCATCCTCAATATCACGCATTCCCAAGACCAGCTTTGTTTCCGGACATTCGGATTTGAGGTACTTTAAAGAGCGGAGCAATTCACCGCATATCCCTGCCGGCGCCTTATCGATTAGAAATAGGTCCGGCTTGAAATGAAGAGCCGTGCTAAAAATCATCTCCTCACGGATCGCCATAATAGAATCCAGAGAAACCGCAAGTGATCCAGAGCAATATCCACCTGTGGAGAATTTACTGATGGAAGGGAGCTTGACATAGTCCATGCGGTCCGGTTTCTTGAACGAATGAGATTGCATCGATCCAGTCAGGAGCAGTTGCTCTGCGTCAGGAAAATCAGAAGTAACCTGCTCGGCAATTGAAAGCGATCTGCGGATGTGACCCAGACCATATGAGTCGTGGGAATAAATTAGAATTTTCATATCTTACAGCTCCATTTTTCTGGAGATGAAAATGGCAGGGAAGGCTAAATTGACATCAGAAAAGAAGGCTTGAACGCCATCCTCATTTAAGTATACACCAGCCTTGATGGGACCTGCTTAGGAAGATCCCTGGAAAACAAACCGCCGGAAGCGGGATAACCGCCCCTCTCATCTCCCACTGAATATCCCAGCAACATGCTTGAAACATAGTGCGTAATCTGTGAAAATGCACAAAGGTCGAGACAAAAACGAACCTTTCCACAAACCGGTCCCGGAAATACGTAGTTACAACTCGCCTCAAACATTTCAGGCGACCCCGTCAACAAAACGAGATCATAGAATGCGCGAATCGCGTAATGAGACAGAGTCGCTTCCCAAATCCTGGACGTGGTTTCGGGGGAATCGACGATATCCCCAAGAAGGAGAACAGGTTTGGTCTCAGGAAGCCGGACCTTGATGTGGTCCAGAACCTCTTTCAATTCATTTGCCTCTCCGTACGGACTTTTATCAACCAGGAAGACGTCG
Organism: Candidatus Manganitrophaceae bacterium; assembly: GCA_012960925.1. NCBI lineage: Bacteria > Pseudomonadati > Nitrospirota > Nitrospiria > Candidatus Troglogloeales > Candidatus Manganitrophaceae > Candidatus Manganitrophaceae bacterium. The sequence goes on along the minus strand of DUAG01000041.1, from coordinate 1,499 downwards.
GGACGATAATGGTTCACCGCAGAAAGCATCAGATCCGTTTGCAAGTGTACATTTCCTTGATCCTTTTTTCCTGCTACAGAAAAGCCCCCGCCACAGGGCTCAGCAAGACGAAGTGATGGCAGCTTGATGTAATCGAGCCGCTGAGGAATTCGGAAGGACTGCATCAGGGGAGACCCGGAGACAACAAGAACAGAAAGGTCCGGGTCGGATTGAATAAGGCTTTCGCAAATGTTCAGCATCCTCTGAATGTTTCCGTAACCCGAACGATCATGTGAATACACCATCAAGCGCTTCATGACACCCTCCACGTCCCCCTCCATCTCAACTTATGACAATTCCATAATATCCATCATCTCTAATCTGGATGCAAGACCTGAGCCAAAACGATAAGCTTAAGAGTCCTTGAAAAATCGGGTATACTTTCTCTAAATATCTTACGCCCACCCCAATTGGAGTCGGCATGGATAGAAATATATCTAGAAAACAGGCCAGATTGAGCGATTCCCCTGATTAAAATCAGGCACTTTTTCACAATTTTTGACAAGAATTGCGCATAAAAATATCACGTTTCACAGGGAAACCGAATGTAGGGAAATATTGTATCGCGGTTTCTATCGCACGGGGGGGGGGAGGGGGATGTCATCCATCTTTCAGATGAACCGGCTTACTTGGCAGAGAATGTCTTATCCATTTTATTCAGAAGTGTTTCAAAGGAAAAAGGTTTTGAGAGATATTCATTTGCGCCTGCGCTGTAGCCAGCCTTCTTTGAATCGACCGTATCTCTTGCCGTCATCATAAAAATGGGCGTCGTGACCTGTCGTGACCTTAAATACCTGCAGACTTCTAATCCGTTCTTTTGGGGAAGAAAGATATCAAGAAGGATCAGATCAAATGGAAGCAATTCTCCCATATCCATTCCCCTTTGGCCATCAGAAGCGACTTCGACCTCATGATTCTCGGCTTCCAGGCCTCTTTTCATATAACCCACAATTCGTTCGTCGTCTTCTATGATTAAAATACGCATGGTTCCTTTAGTGCTGCCTCCTAAATTAAAAACTTTACCCCAACCTTAGACCATGAATCAAACTTCCTGGAAATCCACTTCACCTCAACCAAGGTGGGAACATGCCCTGCTCCGGCCTTAAGGGAAACCATTAAAACCTGATTGACCTGAATCTTCATTTTAGTAAAGAGACAGAGTCCTCCCTCTCCAACGGTTTCCGTCCATCCGGAAGAGGCGCAATCAACAGGCATATCCTGGTCAAGTTCATCCAAGGGCCAAATAAGTACCTTTTTCTTTAGTGCAATCCGCTTGTACTGTCTAGGGGCAGAAAATAACGAACCCATCTCTTCAATAAACGCAGTAGATGTGGACATTCTTACCTCCCTATTATGCAATATGAAAGATCTATCTGGTAATCCCCCCATTAATAATGGTTCACAGAAGTAGAGCCTGTGTTGCCAGCGTCAATTTTTGATAGGGTGTAATTCCTCCAATC
>DUAG01000040.1 GCA_012960925.1 Candidatus Manganitrophaceae bacterium | reverse complement strand
ATGGGATTGAGATCAATAAATCAGATCAGGTCGCCGCTTAATGAAGATCTCATACACCAGATTTGACAATAACTCCAGACTCCAACAGAGAGATCTTGAAGAGTAAAAACAATGGGAAAATATGGTAATTAACTTCCATAAAATAGAAAACTTTTACCCATTTACCCATTTACCCATAGAGAAATTATTTTGAAGAAACACTTAATGCCGTAGGATGGAAAGATTTGCTTAAGAACAGGTAACGCCAGGCTTGATACTCCCTATCCGAAAGTGAGGGTTAGGCTAAAACACCCGCGATGACGCAACGGGACTCCCACCACTCACCGAAGAGTATTAGGGACGGCATTGCATTACTGGGTCATATGGACACTGACGAGTCGGGAAAGAAGATTTCCGGGTAAAATCTATCACAATTTTATCACTCGTCAGCGGCCGCTCGAGTGAGGGGGTGCTTCATAACTCCTTAAAAATGCCGGTGATCCGCCTCTGGATCGAAACGAGGACACCCGCCTTAAAAGAGCAAGGGTTATATTTATTCTGCATTCACCAATGTATTTCTAAAGAACTTTCTTATGCTGCATAAGGATTACAGGACAAATAGAGAATCTATACTCCACTTTAAAATCATATGGACAGGGGGTCTACTTCTGAATGCAGGGGGGGGGATCATATCACAGTCATCTATTGAAGGAAGCGGAAGAGCGGAAATGGAGTTTGATGTCTTCTGGGAAATCTATCACAATCCTATCAAGACGGGACACATCTCCAAGGTGACATAATCCCCTAAACCATTGAAAAGATTGGAGCGGGAAACGGGATTTGAACCCGCGACCCTCGCCTTGGCAAGGCGATGCTCTACCACTGAGCTATTCCCGCATTTCCATTAATAAACAAGTAAGGGATCTTATCTTAGATTTTGGGAGATGTCAATGTTCGCCCGTTGATTTATCACCTTGGATCTGTTAAACTGGCTAGGTTTTATGTTATCAAATATCCGACAACAATCCATAACAGAAAAGCAACAGGGTACTCAGCACTTAGGGGTGATCTATGAACCAAGTAACTATCCATCAAAATGTCTCCGCCAAAAGCACTCGTCTTAATAAAGATAAAGTGAAGTTGGACTATATGACCATCACCATTTTTTCTCTGGTTGCCATTTTCGCACTCATTGCCACTCCCCTTTTTGGCTATTTTTACGGCTACTCCTCACTCGACTGGATACTCTTCGGCGTCTTGTACTTGGTCTCCGGTCTGGGTATTACGGTCGGATACCACCGTCTGCTCTCACACCGAAGCTTTACCTGTGTGGCGCCGGTTAAGATTGCGCTTCTCATCGCGGGAGGATGGGCGCTGGAAAACTCCGCGTTGAAGTGGTGCTCCGACCATATAAGGCACCACGCAAAGACGGATACCGATGAAGACCCCTACAACGCGAAAAAGGGATTCTGGCACAGTCATGTCGGGTGGATCTTCATAAAAAATGAGAACCCCGGGGGAAGAGAAAAATATAAAACCGCCCTCAGAAAGGACAAGTGGATCATGTGGCAAGATCGGAATTATTTGGCGGTTCTTGCCTCCGGACTTGTACTTCCATTTGTGATCGGTTTTCTCCATCGCGGGTGGATCGGAGCCTTTTCCGCTTTTCTTCTCGCGGGTGTCTTCAGGGTCTTTCTCGTCCTCAACTCAACCTTTTTTATTAATTCTATTTGTCATATCTGGGGGACACAACCCTACGGAGACGCGAACAGCAGCCGGGATAACTGGTGGATTTCCCTTCTCACCTTCGGGGAGGGGTATCACAATTATCACCATAATTTCCCAAGAGACTACCGCAATGGCCCTAAATGGTATAATTTTGACCCATCAAAATGGGTGATATTCAGTTTCTTTGTCCTCCGGCTCGGCCAGAAGTCTTCCTGAGAAGAAGTCCAAATAATCGCTATCAATATTTTCCCGAAGCGAATCGGTGGTTCCCCCCAAGATGAAGACCATCTACCTTGACCATATCGCAGCAACGCCTCTATTGCCTGAAGCGCGGGAAGCAATGCTTCCTTACCTGACGGGGATCTTCGGAAACCCCCAGAGCCGTCATGGACAGGGAAAGATCCCCCGGGAAGCCGTCGAACATGCCAGAGAAGCGGTTGCTACACTCATTCGTTGTGAGGCGCAGGAGATTATCTTCACCGCCTCTGGAAGCGAGGCAAACAATCTCGCGATAAAAGGGGTCCTTGCCGCAGGCCAGAAAAAAGGACGTCATATCATCACCTCTCTTATCGAGCATTTTTCCGTCGCGCACCCATTAAAGCATCTAGAACGCGAAGGGCTTGAGATTACATGGATCCCCGTCGATAAAACAGGCCGTATTCGCCCGGAAGATGTCGCCGCTGCCATCCGTGAAGAGACCCTTCTTGTTTCAATCATGCATGCAAACAATGAGATCGGTACCATTCAAGAGATTCAAGAGATCGCTCATATTACGCAAGAGGCCGGAGTCCTCTTCCATACCGATGCCGTCGCCACCATCGGCGTCATCCCTTTTGATGTCGACGAATTGGGCCCTGACCTCGCCGGATTTTCCAGCCAGCAGTTTTATGGACCCAAAGGAGTCGGCGCACTCTATGTGAGGCGCGGAACCCGACTCTCTCCTCTCGTGGAAGGCGGGATCCAGGAAGGGGGAAGGCGGGCCGGAACAGAAAATGTCGCCGGCATCGTCGGCATGGGTGTCGCGGCGAGAGAGGTAAAAACCAAAATTCCCTCTGAAGCCACCCGCCTTCTCAGCCTACGTGACCGCTTGATCGATGGACTTCTCAGCCGGGTTCCGCTACTTCATGTCACCGGAGACCGGCTTAACAGGCTCCCGAATATCGCGAGTTTTGCAGTGGAATATGTCGATGGCGAGGCCCTTGTTCGGGTTCTTGAAAAAAAAGGCATCATTGCAGCAAGCGGATCATCGTGCAGCGCAGATGCCTTGAAAATCTCCCCGGTCCTGACGGCAATCGGATACCCTGGAAATGTGGCACAAGGAGGTATCCTCTTCAGCCTAGGGACGCAGACCTCCGATGATGACATCCATGCTGTTCTTTCAGTCTTCCCCAAATGCGTTGAAGAAATGCGCCGGGTCTCCCCGATCTACACAATAAAAATAGAGAAAATGGCTCTATGGGAACCTCTGAATAAGTCATGAATTGTTTTTTTAGGGCAAAAATGTCCCGCTTCTGCGTTCCAAATCTTGAAAATAGCAGACTATTCTCTGCGATTCACGTCTTGAATCGAAATATTTCATCTCCTGAAAAACTCAACCCAGACATAATTCAGAGGTTCCTATGATTACCGCAGACTATACGCTGGATACCCTTGGGCTTTTTTGTCCCATTCCCGTCATCCTCACTTCAAAAAAGATGAAAAAAATGGCCCAGAATCAAGTCCTCGAAATCCTTTCGGACGATGAGGGCATTAAAAAGGACATGCCGGTCTGGTGCCAGGATAGTGGGAACGAATTTCTTGATTTAATAGAGGACGGGAGCGTCTTAAAGATCTATGTCCGGAAGAAAATGAAGGAAGCAAGCAACGAGAACAAGTGAAGCATTAATAATCAGTTTTTATTTGACTGCCTTTCGATATCCAATTTCCCCAGGAAGATCGTAACGTTATGGTCGTCCTGATTGACCACGGCCAGATCCGGATTGCCATCCTGATTGAAATCTTCAGTCAAGAGGGCAAAAGGGGACTTTCCTGCTAATAAGTTTCTGGGTGGATGGTGAAAAAACCCGCCGCCTTTCGCGGATAGGAAGGAAATGTTATGGCTGCGGTTGTTGGCCACCGCTAGATCAAGAACACCATCCCGATTAAAATCAGCCGCCGCGGCTGAAAGTGGAGCCCCTTCCGCCGCAAAGTCTCGGAGCTTTGTAAATCCATCCCCTTCCTTATGAAGGAAAAGCGTAAGGGAGTCGCCCAATCCGTTGAGTACCACAATATCGGGCCGTTTATCCCCGTTGAAGTCTGCGGAAATGAGTCCAATCGGACTCATTCCGGTCTTGTAACGCCCACTTTCACTAAAGGTTCCGTCCCCTTTTCCAAGAAAAAGAACAAAATCATTGCTGTATGAACCGGTGTTGGCAATCGCCAGGTCAATTAAGGAATCATTGTTAAAGTCGCCGGAAATAATACCCGTGGGAATTGCGCCGGGGTCTCCAACCATCCCTTTTGTAAACCGGCCATTCCCCTTCCCCAACAGGATGACAAAGCGATCGGCCCGGGAGACGATTGCCAAATCGAGATGCCCATCCAGATTAAAGTCATTGATCGTCGCCGCATTCGGGATACGCCCGGCATTATAAGAAGCCCCTTTTATAAAAAAAACCCCTCCCTGATTCAAAAAGATAGAAATCGTATCCTCATCCTTGTTGATCACCGCCAGATCAATCTTATTGTCTTCATTGAAGTCGCCGGAACCCACCCATCGAGGGAGTCTCCCGACTTTCAGGGTTCTGATGTTTGGAAAAGTCCCATCATTCCTTCCAAAGAGGATAGTCACCGTCCCATCTCCGGTATTGGCCGTCGCCAGATCCAAAACACCATCCTGGTTGAGGTCTGTGGCAAGAAGGTGGGATGGACTCTTACCGACCGGATAAGAAATCGGCGTACGGAAGGGATTCGGCGGGGGCTCTGTATTCACGCACCCCATTAGAGACAAAACCAAGATTACCGACAGAGAAAGTGCGCAGCGAACCATTCTGCTATTCTATGCTATTTTGAAGCAGTGTCAAACTCTTTTTCCCTCTCGACTGAACCACTGCCTCATTTTTTAAAACCCAAAAGGGACGTGAATTATACTCGCGAAGTGCTTCAAGCCGCGTGAGAGATGATCCCACGATACAATCTCGGACCTGAGGGCTCCTTGATGTCTATCAAAAAACTGTGATATATTCACCCTCCAATACAGGAATGACTTGGAAGGCCAAGGATGGGACGACTTAAAAATAAGCGTCCCTGAACCGAGATCGATAAAAAAGGGTGACGTCTCATGCCGCTTAAGGCAAGGGAAACACTGCAAAAAAGGAAAAATACCCCCTTGGGAAGCACCTTGTCAGAAAAAACAAAGGAACTTGAAGTCCTCCAGCGGATTACCGAGTCGATTAGCTCCAATCTTGACCTGAATCAGGTCCTTAAAGAAATTGTTGAAATGGTCTTTGAGTTAACCCATGCCGACGCCACCCTGATCTACCTGTTAAATGACGCGCGTGACGAATTGATCCTTCGGGCCTCCAAGAATCCGCACCCGAAGTTGATCGGACGAATTCGTCTGGAAATCGGAGAAGGGATTACCGGATGGGTGGCAAAAGAGAGAAGATTGGTCGCTATTTCCAGAGATGCCGAGGATGACCCACGATTTAAATTTTTCCATCGTCTTCCCGAGGATCGTTACCAGGCCTTTTTGTCCGTGCCGGTGAATCGAAAAGGGGATGTCATCGGGGTACTCAACATACAGTATAAGGAGTCCCATGAGCACTCGGAAGGGGAAATCGCCCTCTTGACCACGATCGGCCATCAGGTTGGAAGCGCAATTGATAACGCCCGCCTTTACCAGGAGATGAAGAAAAAAGCAATGCAGCTTGAAACCCTCTCCCGTGTAAGCCGTACAATCACATCAGACCGCTATATTGAGGAAATCCTGAACCTCATCGTCACCATGACGGCGGGAATGATGAACTCAAAGATTTGTTCGATCATGATTCTTGATGAAAAAAAGAAAGCCTTGAAAATCATTGCCACGCAAAGTCTAAGCGAGGAATACCGTCGCAAGGCAAACGTCGCCGTCGGAGAGAGCATCTCCGGACGCGTTCTGAAAAGTCGGAAATCACTGGCCGTTCTTGACGTCACCCGGGACCCCATCTATTCCTTTTCTGAACTGGCAAAGAAAGAGGGGTTTTGCTCTATGCTTTCTGTTCCCATGATGATCAAAAAGAAAGCGGTGGGAGTCATCAACATCTATACATCAACGGAACATTCCTTTTCCAAAGAAGAAATTGATCTTTTGCAAACAGTTGCAAACCAGTCGGCTGTCGCCATTGAAAATACGACACTTTCAGAACAATCCACTGCAATGCAGGAAGCCCTCGGAATGAGGAAAGCCGTTGAGCGGGCAAAAGGACTCCTCATGAAGCAGGGGAAAATATCTGAAGAAGAGGCCTTCCGACTCATCCGGCAGCAGAGCATGAATACACGCAAGACGATGCGGGAAATCTCAGAAGCCATTATCGTCGCTTCCGAAATCAGTAAATTCTGAACCCGATTTCAGATCTCGGGTTAATCTCTTTTTGATCGTTTACAAACAGGAGGCAGCGTGTCGCACCAACAGAGTGAAAAAAACCTGGTCTGGCTTGACCTTGAAATGACGGGACTCGATCCGAATCGTTGCACCATCGTTGAGATCGCAACCGTGATCACAGACAGCCAACTCAACATCCTTGCGGAAGGCCCCGTCGTCGCGATCCATCATAACCCAACGACCCTGCTCGGGATGGAAAAGTGGAGTCGGGACACCCATACAAAATCAGGACTTTTTAAACGTATCGAAGAATCGACCATCTCGATGAACGAGGCGGAAGAACAGACCCTCGATTTCATTCAACAGTATTGCCCTGAAAAGAAATCACCCCTCTGCGGAAATTCGATCGGTCATGACAGGCGCTTCCTAGAAAGGTATATGGTGGGTCTCTTCGACTATCTTCATTATCGAAACATCGATGTGAGTTCGGTCAAGGAAGTGGTTCAGAGGTGGTATCCCACCGGCCCCAAGGCGCCGATGAAAAAGGGAAAGCATCTGGCATTGGATGACATCTACGAATCGATCGAAGAGATGAAATTTTACAGAGAATATTATTTTATAAAACCTAAGGAGCCTGTCGGACTTAGGTAATCGTAGCGAAAGAAAGCCCTTTTGAGTCCATTTTTTTGATCATTTGAGGCGAATATCTGGCATATTTAACGAAAATGATTTGGGAAATGGGCCACAATGGCTTTTTTGCAGTAGATTCATCCTAAGTCCGACAGGCTCCTTAGGAACAGACCCTTAGTCTTCTACCTCAACGGCGAGGATCCGCAGTTTTTCCTTGTAGAAATGAACCGCGGAGTCGAAATGGAGATCTTCGATGTGAACCCATACCTCGCGCCATTCACCCTCCGTGTGAGGCTCTTTCTGGTGATGCTCACAGTTCACCTTTTTTGGATTGAAAATTCCGCCGTCGATGTAGCCTTTGGGTTGATCCAAGCCGACCCAGGCAGCATCACTCAATGTTCCGGCAACATCTAATTCCAACCAAATCTTCCTCAAACTATCCCCCATATATCTAGACGCAATCTACGTTATTCGGATACCGCTTTCAAGAAAAAAGTGAAGACCGGAGCCTGTAATCCATCTCACGACAAAACGTCACAAAAGGTCGGTTTGACCGGGGGATCCCCCTGATTTATCCAAAACCTCTTCCCCGTCCTCATCCTCGACCGCAGGCATCCGATACGACCCGGTCGCCCAATTCCCCAGGTCGATGAGCTTGCAATGTTCTGAACAAAAGGGGCGAAACGGGTTCCCCTTCCAGGCAATGGCTTTATCACAGATGGAACATATCAACGTCACAGCCGAAACACCTCATTACAACCTAAATGAAAATCCCCAGATTTGAAGAACCCGCCCAGCGAGGCAAGGGTTGCACTCACTGTGCGTGTTCAAGAGAAAATCGGGAATCAGGATGAACCCGTAGAGGATAACAGATTGATGACATCCAGAAGAGCCCCGCCCTGAAAGGGCAGGATTTGCACTCACGATAGGTGTTCGATTTGATTAGAAACCAGGACACTATTTTGTCCCGTCAACGAGATAAGAGAGATTGAAATGGATCCGATCTTTATCTTCGACTTTATCTTGACCGGAATTCGCTTCTCATCGTCTGTGAACCAGATGTAAACGTCCCCTTTATCCATCAAGAGACCTTCATACCGAACCACAGCCTTGACCTTAATCGTATCGAATACGCCAACTTTGGTCTTTACCCGCTCCTTATTCAAAACTTGAATTTCCAACTCCCAGTTTTTCCGACTCTCATGAACAGGGATAAACGTAGAAGTCCCGACCTCTACTGGGGGAAGCGTCCTGAAAAAGTAGAGCGAACTTAAAGAGTCCTGCACGTTTGGAGGGATTTCAAAAATGCTACTCCGGTTATTTCTGATCTGGACTGCCCGATGGTGGACTTGATTAAAACCGATCACCTTCTCTCTTCGGCGTTTACCCTGGCGTTGCTTTATTTTTATGAAATGAGAATAAAGTTTTTCGGTATCAATAAAGGATTCTATCCGATTATCAACCGGATAGAAGAATGAGATAAAGTCGTTGGATCGGACCGTGGAGAGTATATGGTAAACATCCCGTCCATTCAATTTCGTACTATCCAGAACCTCAAGGACGGCCGTCCCCGCGCGAATTCCCATGTATCGCACATCATAAACTAATCGCTCACCGGGTGCATAAACCCGCAGAGCTTGTCGGTGAAGCTTCGGAACTGGAATCAATTCAGAAGCCTGACTCTGAGAAATCGTTAGAATCACTATAAAAAAAAGGAAAAGACTAGGCTTCTTCATTAAGGTCTACATCCAGATGAGGTTACATACGACGAATATTACATTGAAAAATAGCAGAAAAAAACAGGACAGGTCAAGACAATAAAAACAGAATCAGGTATTCAAAAAAAGTCTCCGAGTCATCATCAACCGAAACGCTCCACCTTGGGAGTCTGTGAGAGAAAACTGGAAATACACCTGCACCTGGATGTTCAGAGAATGCCGCCCAGATACCGGATAAGGTCAAGCCGGATCGGCATAAAATAGATGTTCGTGTTACGAGATTTTGCCCAAGCAAGAGCTTCCTTTGCAAACTGGCGATTCCATTCAAGCGTCGACTTAAAGGACTCAGGAAAGATCGCGTTGTTCTTTGTCTCCCAATATCGCTGCGCCCGTTCTGAGGTCACGGGAGAGATTCCCCAGAAAACCTCCGCCCCTCCCAAAAGATCAGCCCATACCTCCATTAAGCCCTGATCGAAGAAGGGCTGCGTAAAGAAGCCATCCGCCCCGGCATCAACCTTTGCCTCGATGTACGCCATTTCCTGGCGAAAACTACTCCGGTACGGATCTATCGCAGCGTAAACTTTTACTTGAGGGCTTAAGGACTTGATCGCACGGATCAGATCGACACTTTTTGTTGGGAAAACCCGGTGACCAAGATCTTGAGGAGGGTCGCCCTGAACAACAAGAACCTCCTCTAAGTCACCGGAAGAGAGAAGCTCCTTAAGTGGGTCAAGGGCATCCGAATCAAAATCCATCGCTCTTAAATGCGGTATGGCACAAGGGACAGTAGACTTTGCCTGGCGACACGCCTCCCAGCTCCTTAGTTCGTATCTGAGAATGTCCGGAATATTCACCATTTGTACCGACTTAAAGCCCTCACTGAGAATTTTGAGATCTCCCGCCAGAGATTCAGAGGAACGTGGAACCAGTTCAATCGAAATCCGTGTCACAGAAATTTCCTTTCGTTTATTTTAATCAGGGCTATTCATCATCAAGATCACTGACCCGGGTTTGTAAAAACTCAGCATGCCGAGGTTTTCGGGGCAATGCGCGAGGATTTAAAGACCACAAAGACGCCGCCATGGAGTAAAAATCTGTGTGCTAAACCGTTACCTGGGTTTTAGCTGAATTGTCTCCACGAGTCAACGCCTTTCACCTTGCCGGAATCCCAACACAGATTTTGTGCCTTCGGTTTCCCCTTGCATACTCTTGTTTATTTATGATATAAAATCAGCAGATGTTCGTCACCTTGGTCGGGTGGGCTTTTTTGCCCGCTTTTTTATTTTCAGGGGTATGCATTCATACATGTTCGTACATAATACAAGTTACAGACTGGAACCGGTTCTCCACTTTATACACCCAGTGGGCGGGTCTGCCAAATGGAAGATACCTTCCTGACGGATAAGATAAAAACAATTGCCGAACCTCTCTTTCATTCGTTAGGTGTAGAACTTTACGATATTGAATTTGGCGGCCTTCAAAGAGGTGGCCTGCTTCGTATTACTATTGATAAAGAAGGTGGCGTTACCCTGGATGACTGTGCAAAAGCAAGCCGGCACCTCTCCAGAGCGCTGGATCTGGAAGAGATTATAACACAGAGATATACACTGGAGGTTTCTTCCCCCGGTCTGAACAGGCCTTTAAAGAAGCGGGAACACTTCGTCCGGGTTATCGGAAAAAGAGTGAAGTTAAAAACATTCATCCCTATAGGGGAGCAGAAAGTTTTTGTAGGCAGATTGTCCGGGTTTAAAGGGGACAAAGCCTTCCTTCAATTAGATCAGGGCGGAGAACAACAGATCCCGTATGACCAGATCGCCCAGGCCTGTCTCGAAATAGACACCTGATAAGGCCGGTTATTGTGGGAAGCAACGGAGGCATGAGGAAATGAACAGCGAACTCCTTTCTGTTATTGATCAGATCGGAAGAGAAAAAAGAATAGACACTCAAAAGATCATTCAAGCCGTTGAGTCTGCTATCTTGACTGCCGCGAAAAAGCGATACGGGGTAGATGAAAACATACAGGTTCAAATGGACAATGAGACTGGAGAAATCGAAATTATTTCCCTGAAGACCATCGTGGAAGAAGTGACCAACCCAACCAACGAGATTTCTTTGGAAGAAGCCAGATCGGTCGATGATACCGCAGATGTCGGAGACGAGATCGGTTCTCTTCTGGAAATGTCAGATTTTGGGAGAATTGCAGCGCAGACGGCAAAACAGGTCATCTTTCAAAAGGTTCGTGAGGCAGAATGGGAATCGGTACATCGAGAATATTCAGGTCGTGAAGGAGAACTGATCAGCGGAATGATTCTGGGGCAGGAACGGCGGAATTATATCGTCGAACTCGGAAAAACAGAAGCCTACCTCCCCTACTCAGAACAGGTCTCAAGGGAAGGATATCGCCGTGGCGATCGTATCCGAGCCTATCTCCTTGAAGTAAAATCTTCATCAAGGGGACCGCAAATTATCCTGTCAAGAACAAATATCGGTTTTATTCACAGACTATTTGAGATGGAAGTCCCGGAAATTTCGGAAGGTGTTGTTGAAATTAAGGGGATCGTTCGAGAACCAGGCGACCGGACAAAAATTGCCGTTCGCTCAAAAGATTCCTCCGTAGACCCGGTCGGTGCCTGTGTCGGCGTCCGCGGTTCCCGGGTCCAATCCATTGTCCGCGAGTTAAAAGGGGAAAAGATCGATATTATTACCTGGACCGATGATCCCAGAACCTTCATCGGAGAGGCCCTGAGTCCCGCAGTCATTGAAAAGGTCGGGATTAACGAGGCAGAGAAATCGGCCATGGTGGTCGTATCAGAGCAACAGCTCTCTCTGGCCATCGGGAAGAAGGGGCAGAATGTCCGCCTGGCATCAAAGTTGACCGGCTGGAAAATAGATATTATTAACCAAGGCGAATATGAGAAGGAGCGCGCCAAGGAACGGGACCAGGAAATTTCAGCAGCCATTTCACATGAGCAGAAACTTCAGGAAGACGCCCAAGTCCTGGAAGATCAAAGACAAAAGAATGAAAACAGGGAATCCACCTTACTTGACATCCCGGGCGTCGGCGGGAAGGTCGCAGATGCCCTCATGGAACATGGCCTGGACAGTATTGAGAAATTAGCGGAGGCAGAGCCAGCGACGCTGTGCGAACTGCCCATGATTGGGATGAAAACGGCCGCAAAGATTATCGAAGGGGCAAAAGGGCATATCGCCATGGAAAAAAAAAGAAAGGAGACTCCATAGGGACAGCCCGGAAATGAGAGTTTTTGAACTTGCAAAACAACTGGATACTACCTCCAAAGCCTTATTGGCTTCTCTTAAGAAAAAGGGGATCAAGGTAAGCAACCACATGAGTGCCCTCACAGACCAGGATGTCAAGGCCATCCTGGATAAGCAGGGAAAGGGGGGCAAACCGGCCCAGAAAAAAACCACCAGAAAAACAAAAAAGGCCAAAGCCGCTAAAGTGGTAGAACCCCCTCCTCCCCCAAAGAAAACACGTGTTCTTATAAAAAAGAAGGTTGTCCCGCAAGATGCACCCTCGCCTGTTATCGATGCCGTCTCTGAGGTGCCCGAAGCCATCTCTGTTACGCCTACCTCTGATGCACCTACGGAAATCCTGCCGGAGCCGCCGGCACCAAGCCCCGACATTGCTCTGTCTCCGGAAATCGCCGAAGTAAAAACAGAAGAGAAAAAACCAACCTTATCTGAACAACCCAAGACGGCTTCCATCTCGCCTCCCGTTATCCAGCAGAAAGCTCCTACTGGAATCGAAAAGGGTACGACGGAAAAGCAACCGGACAAGGAAAAGAAAAAAGGAAAGCGGCCGGGACAAAAAGAGGAAAAAGGGGGCTTATTCGATAAAGCAAAAGAAAACCCCAAGCGCAAGAAAAAGGGGGCATGGGCTGGCCCTGGACAGAGTCCCGCAGCAGGCTCCCCTAAGGCAACAAAATGGCAGGACTTTAAACCCATTCACCGAAAAGACGAACGAAGGGCCTCCCGGAGAGGAGGAGGCGCGGTCGTCGATGCCTCTAAACCACGAAAAAAAGATATCAAAATCTATGAAGGTCTGACCGTCAAAGAGTTTTCTGAACTCACCGGGCAAAAAGCCTCTCTCATCATCGCAAAATTAATGGAACTAGGAAAGATGTCCACTGTCAACCAGCCGATCGGGCTTGATGAGGCCGCGCTCATCGCGGAATCATTAGAGATCAAAGCCGAACTTGTCTCGGAAAAAACCGAAGAAGAAATCCTGGGACAGAATATCTCCTATGACCCATCTGAGTTGCGCCACCGTCCTCCGGTCATCACGATTATGGGACATGTCGATCATGGAAAGACCTCCCTGCTGGATGCAATTCGTCAAACCAAGGTCACAGAGGGAGAACACGGCGGGATTACCCAGCATATTGGCGCCTACACCGTTACGGTGAACAAGAAACAGGTCACCTTCCTCGATACACCCGGCCACGAAGCCTTTACGGCAATGCGTTCCCGCGGCGCCAAGATCACCGATATCGTTATTCTGGTGGTTGCCGCAGATGATGGGGTAATGCCTCAAACCGTTGAAGCGATTAACCACGCGAAGGCCGCGAATGTTCCCATTATTGTCGCAACAAATAAGATCGACCTGCCGGATGCCAAACCCGATCACGTAAAGAATGCCCTTTCTGAATATGACCTTATTCCTGAAGAATGGGGAGGGAAAACCATCTTCGTCGATGTCTCGGCGAAGGAGAAAACCGGTCTTGACCATCTCCTGGAGATGGTCCTGCTTCAATCGGAAGTTTTGGAATTAAAAGCAAACCCCAAAAAGCCCCCTGTCGGGACCATCATAGAGGCAAAAATCGATAAAGGCCGCGGACCCGTTGCAACGGTACTGGTACAGGAAGGAACACTCAAGATCGGTGGTATCTTTGTTACAGGAACCCAGCGTGGCAAGGTCCGCGCCCTGATCAGCGATACCGGGGAAAAAGTCACTGAAGCCGGTCCCTCAACGCCCGTCGAAGTCATCGGTCTTGATGGAGTCCCTCAGGCCGGAGATACCTTTGTCGTCGTTTCCGAAGAGCGAACGGCCAAAGAGGTTGCAAACGACCGCGCACATAGACAACGGACGATTGAACTTTCAAAGATACGCCGCACCACTCTGGACGATCTCTATGAAGAACTCAAGGGCGGTGTTGTCAAAGAATTAAAGTTGATCATCAAAACAGATGTTCAGGGTTCGGCAGAAGCACTCAAGCAATCCCTGGAAAAGCTGGCAACGGATGCTGTAAGGCTTCAAGTTATTCATCGGGGCGTTGGAGGAATCAATGAGTCGGATGTTCTCCTCGCTGCCGCTTCAAACGCAATTGTTATCGGCTTTAACATTCGCCCAGAATCAAAAGCACAGGATTTGGCCAGAAAAGAAAAGGTAGACGTCCGGTTCTACACCATCATTTACGAAGTGACGGACGACATCAGACGCGCCATGGAGGGCTTACTCGAGCCGACCCTTGAAGAAAGAATACTGGGACAGATCGAAGTCCGTCAGGTCTTTACGATCTCAAAACAAGGGACAATCGCGGGTGGATACGTCAAGGAAGGAACCGTGTCAAGAGACAGCGCAGGTGCGAGAGTCATCCGTGACAGTACGGTTATTTTTGACGGAAAGATCCTGTCTCTCCGCCGGTTTAAAGATGATGTCAAAGAGGTTCAAACCGGGTATGAATGCGGTATTGCAATCGAAAACTTCAACGATATCGAAGTAGACGATATCATAGAGGTTTATACCTTCGATAAGATTCCTGCAAAGCTTTAAGGCATTACAATGGCTGAGTGAGTCTTCCCGGTAACAACAGAAAACACGGGGAGAGAAATGATCGTCGGGATTTGTGTCATAGAGCTATACATTCCACACATACATTCTTTAAAAGAAAAACGGAAGGTATTGCTCGGGATAAAAAATAGGATCAAAAATCGTTTTAATATTTCGATCGCAGAGGTTGACGCGCAGGACAAATGGCAGAAAGCGGTACTGGGGGTGACAACCATCGCAAATGATCAACGTTTTGTGAATGAGGTTTTGGACAAGGTCATCAACTTCATTTCAAGTTATCCTGAGATAGAGGTGATTCACACCCAGATTGAATTTGTATGAGATTTTTCAGCAATTCAGCCTGTCTGGATTTGGCTTTGCGCCACCCATTCCTTCAGCAGGAGTTTTTTTCACTGTGTCCGGCTATAAAAGAACCGATCGCATTGCAGATCAAATCAAAATGGAGATTGCCGATATTCTTGTAAAAAAGGTGAGTGATCCCCGGATTGGACGGGTCACGGTCATGTCTGTCGATGTTACAAGTGATTTACAGCATGCACGGGTCTTCGTAACGATCCCGCAGGACCAGAAAAAAAAAGAAGCCTTATCCGGCCTGAGAAAAGCTGCTGGTTTTTTCAGGAAGGAGTTGGCCATCCGCTTACCGCTCCGACGGACCCCCGACCTCACTTTCCTAAACGATACCTCAACATTACAGGTCAACCATGTCCTTGGATTGCTGGAAAAGATAAAAGATACCGAGAATAATCAGGACGCGTCCAAGGAGGAAGAGTGTCAGTAGAGGGTGTCCTCAACATCAATAAGCCAGCGGGCTGGACCTCGCATGACGTTGTCGCAAAAATCCGGAGGCTTCTGAAAATACAGAAGGTTGGCCACACGGGAACGCTTGACCCTCAAGCCACAGGGGTCTTGCCGGTTTGTCTGGGCAAAGGGACAAAAATTATTGAGTTCTTAATCGATTCAGAAAAGGAATATGACGCCGTTTTACACCTGGGACAAGAGACGGACACCCAGGACGCAACGGGAAAGGTCCTCCGTTCAGAACCCGTCCACTATAGTGACGCAGACACGATCAACTTTGAAGGAAGTTTCAGGTCAATTCCGGACGCGTTCCGATCCTTTGTCGGACCCTACGGGCAAATCCCCCCGATGTACTCCGCGATCAAGGTCAATGGCGAGCCGCTTTACAAGGCCGCACGCGCTGGAAAAGTCATCGAAAGGAAGGCACGCGAGGTCTCTATTCTCGGATTGCAACTACATGCCAGACAGGGAAACGACATCTCTTTCAGTGTAAGCTGCTCTAAAGGGACCTACATCAGAACACTTTGTGCCGACATCGGGGAAAAGCTTGGCGTGGGCGGACACCTGCTATCCCTAAGGCGCACCCGCTCCGGGAACTTTCACCTGTGTGATTCTATTGAAATGGATGATCTCTACGAACTCAACGCAAAAGGCGCTTTGGAGACAACACTTTATTCATTGAATGACGTTCTGAAAGACCTCCCTTCCCTCACGGTCAAAGAGAGCCATTTGGCCCGGTTGAGACATGGCGTTCAAATCGGTACTGAAGGTATTTCCAGTTACGACCTTTTCAAGGAAGGAGAGGCACTTCGTTTTCTGGATCAGCAGGGAAAACTCCTGGCCCTGGGATTTGCCCTCCACGATTCAGATGACCTTGAATCACCAGACGGAAAATTGATAAAAATATTTAAAATAAGGAAGGTCCTTTCTGATCTTGAGGCCCGTCTCGAAAGCCGGCTTCCTTAACAAGAATCACGGCAAGGGTCCATTTCAGAAATGCGACGACAAGGAGGAACATTCAGATGAGTATCGTAAAAGAAATGAAACAAACCATTATCAACGACAACAGCTTACATGAAAAAGATACCGGGTCTCCGGAGGTACAAATCGCCCTTTTAACAAGCCGGATCGTCTATCTGACAGAGCATTTTAAAACACACAAGAAAGATCATCATTCCAGGCGAGGGCTGATCCAGATGGTCAGCAGAAGAAGAAAGCTGCTGGACTACCTTAAAACAACAGAGGTCGCACGTTACCAGAAGATTATTAAAAAACTTGGCCTAAGGAAATAACAACCACAATCATACAGGTGACACAGAAATACAATAACAAACCAACAAGCCGCCTCTGTTCCAGGCCCTCTGGTCTTGGCCTGTCCTGACGCTCCCGTGGGAAGACAATTGGGTGATATTCTTATTGGTTTTTTATTGTAGTTCTGTGAATATCACAACCTGTTTTTATAGAAGGAGTTGAAATGATTCATCGTGTAGAAGCTGAAATTGGTGGAAAAAAGTTAATTTTGGAATCAGGGCGTGTTGCCCGACAAGCCGGTGGCGCGGTGTGGGTCCAATACGGAGAAAGCGTTGTCATTGTGACCGCAGTCGCATCAAAGGTGGAAAAGAAAAATATTGATTTCCTTCCCCTGACGGTTGAATACCAGGAGAAGGCTTATGCCGGAGGGAAAATACCCGGAGGATTCTTCAAACGGGAAGGGCGCCTGGGTGAAAAAGAAATCCTGACATGCCGACTCATTGATCGGCCCCTACGGCCGCTATTCCCGAAGAACTGGCGCTTTGAGACCCAGATCATCGCCTCAGTCGTATCCAGTGACCGGGAAGGAACGACGGATATCCTCGGCATCCTGGGGGCTTCTACGGCGGTAACAATTTCAGATATCCCCTTTCAGGGACCCGTCGGTGCCGTGCGCGTCGGTCGAATCGAGGACAAATTTGTCATTAACCCCTCTTTAGAGGCCCTCGAGAACAGTGATCTGAACCTTGTCGTCGTCGGAACAACTGAAGCGGTCATGATGGTCGAGAGTGCCGCAAAAGAGCTTTCAGAAGATATTATTCTGGAGGCAATCGAATTCGGCCATCAGGTGGTTAAAGAGATCATATCTCTTCAGGAGGCACTCCAGGAAAAAGTCGGAAAAGAAAAAAGAACCCCCACCCCTGTAGAACGGGATGAGGATCTCAATCAGCAAATGCGGCAGGAACTCACGGAAACAGTCAGGGAAGCCGTAGCGATCCCAAATAAGGCTGAGCGACAGGAACGTCTGTCCCAGATTATTCAAAAAAAGGTTGAAGAGATTGATCCCGCAGAAGTAGACCGTATCAAGGAAGTCAAGACGATCTTCCACGAGATGGAACGGGAAGGGATTCGGAGAATGGTCCTCGACAAAAAAGTCAGAGCCGACGGCCGCGGACCGAGTGATATTCGTACCATCACCTGTGAAGCCGGCGTTCTACCACGCACCCATGGATCGGCCCTGTTCACGCGTGGAGAAACACAAAGTCTCGCCGTCGTGACGCTCGGCACCGCCGATGATGAACAACGGATCGACTCGCTTGAAGGAGAATTTAAGAAATCCTTTATGCTCCACTATAACTTCCCCCCCTTCTCCGTGGGTGAGGCCCGACCGATGAGGGGTCCTGGACGGCGGGAAATCGGTCATGGCAACCTGGCGGAACGGGCGCTCAAGCCGGCACTTCCAAGTAAAGAGGCCTTTCCCTACACCATCCGAATCGTCTCCGATATCCTTGAATCAAACGGGTCCTCCTCCATGGCCACGGTCTGCGGCGGAACCCTCGCCCTCATGGATGCAGGGGTCCCGATTCTGAAACCGGTTGCAGGCATCGCGATGGGTCTCATTAAGGAAGAATCACAATACGAGATCCTCTCCGATATCCTCGGCCTCGAAGACCACCTGGGCGATATGGACTTTAAAGTCACAGGAACCGCAGACGGGATTACCGCCCTCCAGATGGATATCAAAATAAGCGGTATTACAACCGATATCATGAAGCAGGCCCTTGAGCAGGCAAGACAAGGCAGACTCTATATCCTGGACCGGATGCTGGAAGCCCTTGCGGAGCCCCGTGCGGACATGTCGCAGTACGCGCCGAGAATTGTTACAATGAAGGTCAGACCCGACAAGGTCAGAGAGGTCATCGGACCGGGAGGAAAGGTCATTCGGGGAATCATCGAGAAGACCGGCGTAAAAATAAATATTGACGATGACGGCCTGATCCATATCGCCTCTACCGATGAAACGGCCGCGAAAGAGGCGATGGATATCGTCAACTCCATTGTCGAAGAGGTTGAGGTCGGTCGGATTTATGTCGGGAAGGTCACCCGTATTATGGATTTTGGTGCCATTGTGGAGATTCGGCGTGGCACTGACGGACTTGTCCACATCTCCCAACTGGCACACCATCGGGTTAAAAATGTGACGGACGAGGTAAAGGAAGGGGAAGAAATTAAGGTAAAGGTTCTGGAAGTCGACAGGCAGGGAAAGATCCGCCTCTCGCGGAAAGAAGCCCTTCCCCGGCCAACAGGGTCAGACGAGAAACAAGAAAAAAGCTGACAAGAAAATCAAGTTTCATGGTAGAGGTCAGATATGGTTTATAAAAAGATTTTAAGCAATGGCATCCGCGTTGTCGCAGAGAAAATGACCTCCGTAAAATCGGTTTCGATCGGTCTATGGGTCAATGTTGGTTCCCGTGATGAAGAACCGGAAGAACATGGGATGTCCCATTTTCTCGAACATATGTTCTTCAAGGGGACAAAGAAGCGGTCGGCCAGAGATATTGCGCGGGAAATTGATGCCATTGGCGGGGAATTAAATGCCTTTACTTCGCGTGAATCGACCACTTTTTATGCCAAGGTGCTTGACGAACATCTCCCACAAGCCATTGATCTACTCTCAGACAATTTCCATTCTTCAAAATTTGATCCGCGTGAGATCGAAAGAGAAAAACAGGTCGTCATTGAAGAGATCAAAATGGTTGAAGACGATCCGGAGGATTATGTCCATGACCTCTACATCAAGGACATTTGGAAGGGAAACCCTTTGTCGAGACCGATCCTAGGCACGGTGAAAACGGTTTCAAGTATTAACCGGAAAAAGATACTCCGTTTCTTAAAGCGTACGTATGACCCTCGTGAAATCGTCATCGCGGTTGCGGGCCGTTTTGATCCGACATCATTGATGACCCTCCTTGAAGAATCCTTCGGAGAATATAACCCAAAAAAGACCGCTCTCCAGCCAAGGCAGCCCCCAAAGATCACACCCCACTTCCAGGTGAAAAAACGGAAACTTGAGCAGGTTCACATTTGTATCGGCACACCCGGGCTTAAACAGGGACATCCCGACCGCTACGCCCTTTACGTCATGAATAATATCCTTGGGGGCGGAGTCAGTTCACGCCTCTTTCAAGAGGTTAGAGAACGACGGGGATGGGCCTACACAATTTACTCCTATCCCTCCTCCTACCAGGACGGCGGGCTCCTTACTATTTATGCCGGAGCCAGTGTACAGAACGCACCCAGAGTCATCGACCGGATCATAAAAGAACTAAAAAAGCTTAAGAAAAAAGGGGTAGAAGCCCTTGAGTTAGAAAGATCAAAGAACCATATCAAAGGGAACCTCATGCTCAGCATGGAAAGTACGAGCAGTCGAATGAGCAAACTCGCAAAAGACGAGCTCTATTTCGGTCGATCCTTCACCTTTCGTGATATTATCCGTGAGATTAATAAAGTGTCTCTGGAACAGGTCCGGCAACTCAGTGGAACCTTGTTTGATTCAGAAGCTCTTTCCCTGACCGCACTCGGGAAAATAGATGCGAAGATGCTTCCAAAATCCCGGACCCTTTAGTTAGCCGGGAAAGACCCTGGACCTGAAGATATGAGCAATGCGGGCGGACCACAGATCAGGATGAAACTTTTCATTGCGATCCTCCCCGCTTCGTTGATCCTTCTTGCCCTCATCCTGTCCGGTGAAAAGTCCAGAGCGGTCGCGTCTGGTCCGTCCTCCCTTTCCCTTGACTCAAGACCAGATTTAAAAATCATAAGAACTTTCAACACCAATCTTCTTCGGGGGGTTTTCATCGTCGCGGACCCCAGAATCATCGACCCAAACTTTAGCCGAACGGTTGTTCTTTTGATTCACAATGAAGAAGACGGATCGACCGGGCTGATTATCAATCGACCAACGTCTGCATCTTTGTCAGAGCAGTTCCCTGCTATAAAAGAACATCTCACCCCATCAGATCGGGTATTCAAAGGAGGGCCGGTCCTTCCCAAAACCCTCACGCTGCTCTTTCAAACCAAAACCCCACCCGCGGGTATGATCCCCGTCCTCAACAATACCTATGTCAGTCGAGAAATGCGTCTCATGGCTGATCTGCCCATGTCAACGATTTTAGATCGACGGTTTCGAGTCTTCTCCGGTTACGCCGGTTGGGGGCCGGGTCAACTTCAAGCCGAGATCGTACGAGGAGACTGGCGGGTTGTACGCACCGGAGCCGACATCATCTTTGAAGGAAGTGCCGACATCATCTGGGAAGAAATGTTTGGACGCTCTCAAGAAAGATCTGTCCAGAATAATTCCCTTAACTTCAGGGGAGAGCCCGCCTAGCAGGCCCCACCTCCAATTCAACTGCTCATAATCTATGATCAACCTTCCAGGAAAGGTCCTCATGCCTAAGAAAAATGCGATTCATCTCTCCCTGTCCGGACCCGATAAGCCCGGGATTACGGCAGCCTTTACTCAGATTCTTTCCGAATCAGGGGTCAGGTTGCTCGATATCGAACAGGTGGTCACCCACTCTATTCTTTTTCTCTCCATCCTAGTTGAGTCCAGCGGCTTCTCTGAAAAATCAGTTGGACACCCAGCACAAGAAGGGGAACCCATCTCCCCGACATTGAAGAAGGATTCAAGCCATCTCTTGCGTGACCTCCTTCTTAAAGCGCATGAGATGGATCTCACCCTTCAATTTAAAGTCGTTCGGGCAGAAGAAGTAGTCAAGAGGAGGCCCCTTCAGAATTATATTGTGACCTGCCTGGGACCTCAAATCAGTCTCCCCGTCATCACGAAATTAACAGAAATCCTCTCAATGGAGAAAATCAACATACAGAAGATAAACACCATTGCGCGTAAACAACTTGAGTGCATTGAAATGTCTGTGTCTGCGCGCAAGGCAATCAACTCCCGCAGCCTGCGGAAAAAGCTCCTCCACCTCAATGCCGAATTTGGAATCGATATTGCGGTTCAGGATGAGACCTCTTTTCGTCGCGCGAAGCGGCTTGTCGTAATGGATATGGACTCAACCCTGATTCAGGTCGAAATCATCGACGAACTGGCCAAAGAAGCCGGTGTTGGCAAACAGGTAGCTGCGATTACGTACCGGGCGATGAATGGAGAGATCTCTTTTCAGAAATCCCTTCGGGAGCGAATGCGGCTCTTAAAAGGACTTCCGGTAAAGGTACTTAACAAAGTGTATCGGCGAATGCCTTATACCCTTGGGGCAAAAGCACTCATCTCTTTTCTGAAGAGATCAGGGTACCGGACCGCCGTCATCTCCGGAGGCTTCGATTATTTTACCTCTCGCGTAAAAGAGGCTCTTCAACTTGATTATGCCTACTCTAACCAACTGGGGATCAAGAACGGACTGCTCACCGGAAAGATCATTGGAGAGATCGTAGATGGGAAGAAAAAAGAAACGCTCATGGAAGAGATTGCGGAAAAAGAAGGAATAACTCTCGACCAGGTGGTGGCCATTGGAGACGGCTCTAATGACCTTCCGATGATTGCCCGGGCAGGTCTTGGCATCGCCTTCAATGCCAAACCGCGTGTTCGGGAAGCGGCTCATTTTAGCATCACACAGAAGAGACTCGACTCGATCCTGTACCTCCTCGGCATCACGGATCAGGATCTGAAAGCGTAAACCAACCTAATCGCAGATGAGCGGCATCTCATTCCCCAACTTCGGAATGAGGGTCATCAGGGAAATTGATTCCCGTTGAATACAACGACCTGATTTTTTCCCTGAACTTTGGCCCGATAAAGTGCACGGTCTGCATTGCGAATTAACTCCTCCGGTGTTTTTGCATCCTCAGGAAAAGTCGCCAAGCCAATACTTACCGCCAAAGTGCCATAAGCCGAAAACTTCCGTTGAAGCGTTTCCTTCTCAGCAATCCCCCTGCAAAGACGATTGGCAATAATCCCGGCATCCTCCTTACTGGTCTGAGGCAGGATGACGGTGAACTCTTCCCCCCCATAGCGGCAGGGAACATCAATTGCCCGGATATATTTCCGAATGGCATGGGTGAAAAACCGAAGAATATCATCCCCACCCTGGTGGCCATATCTGTCATTAAACGACTTAAAATCATCCAGATCCATCATGATCAGAGAGACAGGAAGCTGGTGCCGTCGAGTCCGCTCCACCTCTTCCAATAAGCGCTCATGAAAATAACGTCGATTCAGGAGCCCCGTAAGGGAATCGGTAATCGAAATCCGCTTGAGTTCTTTCGTCTTCTCATAAAGCTGGTAACGTTCCAGGGCGATAGAGACGTAGCCTCCGATCGCCATTAAGAGATGCAGGTCTTCGTCCGAGAAAACCTTCCCTGTTGTTTTATCCGTCAGATTAATCACACCAAAAGGTTGGCTTCTCAGCTTCAGCGGCACGCTCATGAAGGAAGAAGTCCGATAACGTGGATTCGGATTCTGCCGGATTCTTGGGTCAGCAGAAAGATCCTGGACGAGAAGCGGATTTCCATCCTGGAAAACCTGGCCTGCAATCCCCTCTCCCGGTTTTATGCTTAACCTCTCCAAAAGTGTTTTATTCACCCCCGTCATCGCCTTGATAACAAGTTCCTTGTTTTCTGGATTGATAATCATCAAGGAGCCCTGCTCCGCACACAACAATTCGGTTACCTGTTCCAGAATGTTCTCATGGAGTGTCTCAAGGTAGTGCGGAGACTCGATTATTGTTGTGAATTTTGAAAAAGATTGAACGATCTTTTTATGATGGGTCAAATGACTCTGTAATTCTACATTTTCATGGACTGAACCGGCCTGCCGACAAAAAGAATAAATCATCTTGGCATCATCCTTGTCCAAGGATGTATCCAGAACAGTAAGCGTTATCTTTGATACCCCCTTCGCATATATCGGAAAAAGGTAACAGGAACTTACATCTTCCGGAAGATTCGACTTCAAGAGATTCAGGATCTCGTCACAAAAAATATAGGGATTTCCATTCGTATGTTGATCATACAACACATCTAAGGCCGTCTCTCTCTGGTAAAGCGCCTCTTTATTCTCACCGTAGACCGCAACGGCCTTATGGGGGCCATCCGATTGCTCTCTATAGAACACCACAGCTCTCTTGAATCCGAAAAGTATCCCCAGAGTGTTACTCAGAAGGGACATATTCAACTCGAAAGAAGACTCATCTTTCTTGAACTGATTCCCGATCTTAAGGAGGGTTGTCAGGAGGGCGCGCTTCAATTGATATTGATTTCGATAGAAAATATTCTCCAATAGGGTTGTTCCAACAGACTGGAGGGTTCGCGCCGCTTCAAAAAGGGGATCTTCCGTTTCCAAGGGGGCCTTTTCAGATCGCCTCCCCCACTTCTCTCTTCCCTCATCCTGAACGGTGAGACCTTTCTTTCCATCCCCTTGTTGTCCCCCAACAATGATCCAATTGACCTCCTCCGAAATACGGATAGGAATCAGGAAATAGTTCAGATCGTCGGTACATTTATAAAAAACTATCTCCTCAGTCTGCACCGCGAGATCAAGCTCTTTTATAAACTCTCTTTGGCATTCGGACGTATGACGATCACCAGGAATCAAGTGATAGAGAATACTCTCCTCCGGAACCGGAACAATCGACCTTTCCGCCCTGAAGTCCCAAATAAAAACAGCCATATCGGTCAAAGAGGACAAACAATCCCGGACCTCCTCCAACCTGGAATTTTTCATGTCACCAAAATTTTTCATCGCGTTAACTATATATGTCCTCTCTTGCGAGCAACCATCACATACAGAGAAAAAGAGAAAAAAGTGCGTTCTATGGTAATCCCCCCATTAATAATGGTTCACAGAAGTAGAGCCTGTGTTGCCAGCGTCAATTTTTGATAGGGTGTAATTC
>DUAG01000039.1 GCA_012960925.1 Candidatus Manganitrophaceae bacterium | reverse complement strand
CGTCAGGGGCATCAGGTGCGTCAGGTGCATCAGGGGCGTCCGGGGCATCAGGTGCATCCGGGGCATCCGGGGCATCCGGGGCATCCGGGGCGTCAGGGGCATCAGGTGCGTCAGGGGCATCCGGGGCATCAGGGGCATCAGGGGCATCCGGGGCATCCGGGGCATCAGGTGCGTCAGGGGCATCCGGGGCATCAGGGGCATCCGGGGCATCCGGGGCATCCGGGGCATCAGGTGCGTCAGGGGCATCCGGGGCATCCGGGGCATCCGGGGCATCCGGGGCGTCAGGTGCATCAGGGGCGTCCGGGGCATCAGGTGCATCCGGGGCATCCGGGGCATCAGGGGCGTCCGGGGCATCAGGTGCATCCGGGGCATCCGGGGCATCCGGGGCATCGTTTGGGGACCCTGACAGTGAAAATGCCGGGGTCGTCGTCCCAAGAAGTGCAAACATAAGTGCAGCAGCTAACATTAATCCACTTTTGAATCGAATCATTCTTTTCTCCTTCTGTTATTATTGGTTTCTTTTTAATTGCGTTGTTTTGAGGGTGCTATTGCAATCTCGATGCCGAAAAGATCTATCTCAATTTCCTAGGCATACCACCAGGATTAAATAGAATTTAGATTGAAATCGGGCAGAAAACTATCAATGCTGCTGGTTTTTTAGCAATGGGAATGGGTTGTACTTATTAGACGAAGGGAGGACAAATTTGTACCAAGACTCTTGGACTACGACTTGAAAGAAGATTAAAACTGGTAGGAAGCTGAAACGGTATAGATGGATTTAGTATATTTCACTCTAGGATCTGTAGAGTTCCGCCATAGATACATGAGACGAGTGTTAATAATCACCTTAGGGGTTGCTTTGTACCGGAGCCCGACACGAATGAGATGGTTGGTGTCTGTCCGCCCGGGATGGAATCTCTCAACTGTTAGAGGAAGATCAGTTGTATAGGCCTTACTTCGAATCCAGTAACGGACTCGTATACTGGTCGATGGCATCCATTGATAAGACACCTGAACGGCACCAACATGGGCCCGATAGGAGATATCATCCTGGAAATTCGGGTCGACGGAAGCCCCCCCTCTGGCCAATCCTGCTTCAAAGGTATATTCGCCGAGAAGATACCATGAACGCTTAAATCTATAATTTTGAAAGAGGCCAATTTTGATGAGATCAGAGTCTTTCGCGTCAAACCCTTCCGTATAGTCGAGACGATCGTATGAAAAGGAGAGGCCAACCTTCAATAAGGATGTTAACTTTCTAGAGTAACGGGTTCTGAATCCATTCGACTTCCACCTCAAAGGCACGCTATTTCGTTCTTCCAAATCGAGAAGGGCCGTTGGACGAATGCGGAGAAATAGGCTTCCAAAATCCCGCGAACCAAAAGGGCGTACAACACCAACCATAAAAAAAGTATTGCTTAGCTCTGAATTATCGATGTATTGATTCCGGATGGCAAATCCAGTCCATCTTACTTTGTTGATTCGGTAGGTAAAGGTAACTCTTGCTTTCCAAATCTGGTCAGAGACATCTCTAATCTTGCTCTGGAAGATATTACTGTCATATGTAATGCCGGTTTCAATCTTTCCATAAAAAGAACTTGTTCTTCGGGTATCCTTATTCGTCTTTTGGAGGGGGGCCGCACGCAAAGGGGGTGCCTCGAATAGTACAGTCAAGATCACTACGCAAAAGAATAAGATCTTCATTCCCCGACTCTTTGGAATAAGTTTATTCATCAATTCAAGCTACCCCTCGGCTTAAAATATCGTGACTCTTTGCGTGTTTTTGCAAGAAGTGGACCACGATACAACATTCATACCCAGTTTATACATGAACCTCTGAAAATCAGAAAATTGGTTGATGTACCGATATTGTCAAGAAAAACGATACGATCTTATTAAAACCTAATTATGAAATTTGTACGAATCCCTTTCCTTGACAGGCTCCCTATAATAAGATAACTTCCCGACCATGGAAGAAAGACGAGGTTCTAGCCGGATACCGCTTCAGCTCCAAGTTGGGCTTCTACAAAAGAAGACGAATCAGCAGATTGAGATTCTCCGTGGCAATATCAATGATGGGGGAATCGGTGGGTATACGCGGGATATCGTTCAGGCAGGGAATGCGATCTCAATCCGCATCACTTTTCCTCAACGCAGCGGAGAAGCCGCCTCGGAAACCATCACAGGAAAGACCGTCTGGGCCCACATGGACGGTAACTTTATCGCCTTCGGGATCACCTTTTCCCCATTCGATTCAAACACATATCCACATCTGAACACCTACCTGCAATACGCCGCCCAATTCGAGTAAGACCCTAATTCCGCGATTGCGGAATTAGAAACCGCCGATTGCTAGAGCGAGACCCATCCGCCTGAAATGACTGCGTTATCGGCCAACGGCCTCCTCAACGTACGGGTGAGTACGCTTCGATCACCCTTATGGCCTCTGGCCTTGTCCTCCAGACGACTTGACGGTTTATCCCAAGATCCAAACGCCGGTCTTGGGTAAGAGGTTTAACTGTTCAACATGCCACTATTTTTCTTCAGGGCAAGGCGCGAGGAGCACAGAACCACAGCGTAGTTTTATGCGTGAGGATTCGAGCACCACAGCAACGCCGCCTTGGAGGAAAAGAGGGGTGTGCTGAACAGTTAAATTATCTGTCGTGGCAGATAAGGCAAAGCGTCGCGGAGGGCACCCTAAGAAAAGGCCGGACTTTTTCACTGTGCGGGTCATGACAGCTGTCACACTCGACCCTCCCGGAGGAGGTACGGACGAGGGTTGAAAGATGTTCAGCTGAAGAAACATTTTCAACAGGGAGATCCAGGTAGGAAGACGTTCCCGATGTCGGCAGGGTGAATCCTCCGACATGCCGGTTTGGAAGCGCCCAATACCGGGAACGGGTGACGGTCGGATTAACCGGGACAAATATGCCCGTTGGTTTTCTCGGATAAAGGATAGAGATCGGATGATCGACGCGACTCAAAGGCGGTGCCTCTCTGGCCCCGACTGAACCTGTCCATGGGATATTTCCGAAGGCAGCAACGCGGGGATTTCCGACGTTGATGCCATGCATGTCCTTACCCAGTGCGCCATCATGGCATGCAAGGCAGACCAGGGACGAACCGGCTGGGTGATTGTATGTCCGTTTATTCAGCGGCAGATTCGCGGCGATATCATAAGGCTTCGCCCCCCGCGTATTCCAGAGCGGTGGAGAAGAGACCCTTTTCCCGGACTCGCCCGGAACGGGCTTCGTTCCTTCCGCAAGACCTTTTCCATGCTGCTCACCTCCGAGGGAGGGAATGGATTCCGTATGGCAAACGGTGCAAACATTTGAAGAAGAGAGAAAAGGCGCGACAAGATT
Source organism: Candidatus Manganitrophaceae bacterium (assembly GCA_012960925.1). NCBI lineage: Bacteria > Pseudomonadati > Nitrospirota > Nitrospiria > Candidatus Troglogloeales > Candidatus Manganitrophaceae > Candidatus Manganitrophaceae bacterium. The sequence goes on along the minus strand of DUAG01000039.1, from coordinate 22,749 downwards.
ATGCCGTGTTTGATACACTTCATCAAGAGGAGTCGCACTGGACCCGATAGACATGGCCGAAAGAAGAGTGAATGAAAACATGATGGCGATGAACCCTTTTTTCATCTGGGACACCCAATTTTCTCCCTTACAATCCCGGCCAATTCCTCCGCCATCCTTAAGATCTCTTCCTTCTCCTGCCCTTCAATCATAATCCGAAGGAGAGGCTCCGTCCCGGAATATCGGACCAGGACTCTTCCCGTTTCCTTTAACCTTTCTTCACAGGAGAGAATGGCCTTTTGGATCTCCGGGATACCATCAAGCGCATCTTTCCTCTGAACCTCTACATTCAGCAAGACCTGCGGAAGAGGGGTCATGCAGGCCATAAGGCTGGAAACAGGCTCATTTCTTCTTTTCATCAGAGAGAGAAGTTGAAGCGCTGTAATCAATCCATCGCCAGTCGTATTGTAATCAAGAAAAATAACATGACCCGACTGCTCACCTCCCAGGTTATAGCCCTCCTTTATCATCCGCTCAAGGACATATCGATCTCCAACCGGGGTTCGAAGCACCTGAATTCCTTTTGACCGGAGTGCGACCTCAACCCCCATATTGCTCATGACGGTCGTCACCAACACCTCCCCCTTTAAATCCTTTTCTTGATGAAGGGCCTCCGCAAAGGCCACCAGGAGGGCATCTCCATCAACAATCCGGCCGGATTCATCCACGAAGAGGGCGCGGTCGGCGTCGCCGTCATGGGCAATCCCGATGTCGGCATGATGTGTAAGCACCGCTTTCTGTAAATTTTCAGGGTGTTGGGTCCCACAGTCGAGATTAATATTGGTTCCGTCCGGATTGTCGCTGAGGACAATGACATCGGCCCCTAATTCTCTCAATACCGTCGGCGTTGTCTTGTACGCGGCCCCGTTGGCACAATCCACGACGACCTTCATGCCCTGAAAGTCGAGCCCTTTCGGCAGTGAGTTTTTTACGAATTCAATGTATCTTCCCTCAGCATCATCAATTCGAAAGGCCTTTCCGATCTGACCGGCTGTCGGGCGAATAGCATCGATTTCACCCGAAAAAAGGAGCCGTTCAATCTGGAGTTCCATTTCATCCGGAAGCTTTAATCCATTCCTGGAAAAGAACTTGATTCCATTGTCCTGAAAGGGGTTGTGCGAGGCAGAGATAACAACACCGGCATCGGCTCGGAGACTCCGGGCCAATAAGGCAATGGCAGGTGTCGGTAGCGGACCGACGAGGAGAACATCCACCCCCATTGAACAGATACCCGAGGTCAGGGCCGACTCGAGCATATATCCGGAAAGGCGGGTATCCTTTCCGATGACAATCCGGTGACGGCCCGCCTTGTATTTGAAGATGTGAGCCGCGGCACGGCCCAACTTCATGGCCGTCTCAACCGTCATCGGCTCAACGTTGGCAATACCCCGAACCCCATCCGTTCCAAAGAGCTTTCGCATAAGTCAGAACGCTCCATCACCTTCACAGGCAACTTGAGGGTTTCTCACAAAATCCAATTGCTGATCCTGGATTTAATGAGAATGGTCTTCTTTTGATTCTGAAGCCGCGTGGCGAAGAACCTCCTCGTTGACCCTGATCTTCGCCTTCTTTTTAAGTTGATCAATTTCCCAGTTGATCATCACACCACGAAGATTCTGGAGTTGGGCCGGAGAAAGTTCATCAAATTTCTTCGGATCCCTGTCGCCAACAACCTTGATGATATGAAATCCAAAGGCACTCTGAACCGGGCCGCGAACCTCATCTGTCTTCATCGAAAAGGCCGCATCAGAAAAGGGTTTGACCATCCTGTCCTTTGTGAAGAACCCAAGATCTCCTCCTCTCGACTTACTCGCCGGATCTTTTGAGATCTCACCCGCCAAAACTGCAAAGTCGGCACCTCCATCAATCTTCTTCTTCGCCTCCTTTGCCTCTTCTTCCGTCGACAACAGGATATGGTTTGCATGGACCTCCCTAAAGTCGTCTCGATTCTTGACATAGTAGGCCTTCATTCCTGTTTCGGTGACCTTTTCCTTTGCAATCCGGTTCACCACTTCGTTAATGATTAGTTCTTTCTCAATTTCTTCAATCCGGTCCGTGACGGCCTTTAATTTATCCAGACCCAGCCGTTTCCCTTCCTGACTCAAGACCTCCCGGGCGATCATAATATCTAATAACTCCTTTTTGCCCCCAAAAGTATTAAAATTTCCCTGTCCCTCACCGGTCAAGCGGCCCATTCTCTTTTCGAACAACTCCGTCGTAATAGAGATGCCATTCACATTCGCAACCTCATCTCCCGCATCCGCGAGAAGCCCCGAAACCGTCCAGGGTGAAAAAGCAATAAAAACCATCGATACTGCAACCAGAATCTTCCTTAAAACCATGCCGTTCCTCCATATCAAAAAATTTGTAGTATTCTACCTCACTTCTGTGGAAAATATCAACGAATTTCAAGTTCACTAGAAAAACAAACCGGACTTTTGTACGAAAAGAGCCATGATCCACCCCGTATTTGCAATCCCTTTCCAGATTGTGGTAGTTATTTTGATTTCAGGGAAGCCTTGATGGTTCATACAGAAGCCTTGGAATACCTTTATCAATTACAGCGTCATGGGGTTCGACCCGGCCTTGAGCGGATGGATGCCCTCCTCACCCTCCTTGAGCATCCGGAACATCAATTTCAGTCTGTTCATATTGCAGGGACGAACGGCAAAGGGTCGACTGCCGCGATGGTCGCATCCGCACTCATCCAGGGCAGGTCTACGGTCGGACTGTATACCTCGCCTCACCTCATTGACTTCTCGGAACGGATCGTTGTATCGGGGGTTCCAATTTCCCATGAAGAGATCGTCCAACTCACAGAGCATATCCGTGAAAAGATAAAATTCCGTGTGCCTCGCCTTCTGGAGGAGATCTCATTTTTTGAGTTCACGACCGCGATGGCCTTTCTCTTTTTTTTCGAGAAGAAAGTCGATCTAGCCGTGGTGGAGGTTGGCATGGGCGGGCGCTTCGATGCCACCAATCTTCTGTCCCCGCTCGTCACCGGAATCACCCACATCGGCCTGGACCATCAGCAGTACCTCGGAACGACACTCGAGGAAATCATAGCCGAGAAAGCTGGAATCATTAAAGAAAGTACCCCTATCGTCACCTCGGTATCACAACCCGAACTTCTCACTGTTTTGGAAAAGAAGGCCCGCGAGAGGAACGCGCCCCTGATCCGCCTCGGGCATGAAATCACACTCTCCATAACAGATCCGGCACAGCCGATCCGGTTTAACGCACCCTCGCGCTTTGACTATGATGGACTCAAAGAACGGCGCGTTGAATGCGGCCTCCTGGGCCGACACCAAATCGACAATGCCGCCGTGGCGATCGGCCTCCTGGAACAGCTCGGTTTGCGCGGCGTTCCTCTTTCGGAACAGGATCTCCTTGAGGGGATTCGACAGGTTTCCTGGAAGGGCCGACTGGAAATCCTCCAGGAACAGCCCCTGTTCCTGCTCGACGGCGCGCACAACCCATCCAGCGCGAAGAGACTGGGAGAATTCCTCTCGCGTGTTGATCCAGACCGAAGCGGAAAACACTGGATGTTGATCGGGATGATGTCTGACAAAAACATCCCGGAGGTTCTCTCTCCCCTGATCGGCTGGACAGATGCTTTTATCTTTTCCCGTCCCGAAATTAAGCGGGCCGCTGATCCGAATGAAATCATGGACTCTGTTCTCTGCGTCTCAAAAGAGACCTCCTCAAGAGAGGGTTTTCCTTCCTGCACAGTACGAGAAAAGGTTTTCGACGCCCTGACTTATATCAAGGCCTTCATTCGGCCCGAAGATACGCTGGTGATTACCGGATCGTTCTACACCGTGGGAGAGGCCAAGGCCCTCCTAACAGGAACAAGCCCCTCTCTGATTCGCGGGTAGATGAGACCACGCCTCTATCCAAGGCAACTCTTCAGCAAGAAGGAAAACCCACATTCTCCTCACACACACTGAAAAATCAAGCCGCCGACATCAACGCTTTACAATGCTTTCGAGGATGCCGTTCCTTCTTCTGGCATTGTCACTCTTCCTCATGATCCCCGCTCGCCCCATCCTTGCGGCCCCGCGTGAAGAGATCCGCCTTACAGCGGACCGGCTCGAATATCTGAAAGAGAAAGACCTTTTTCTTGCGGAAGGTTCTGTCGTCATTCAACAGGACACCACAGAGATAAAGGCCGATTCGATTCGCCTTGATCATACTCTTGGGAAATTACGTGCCGCCGGAAATGTCTATTTCACTGACGGTGAAAACCTCGCCGAATCCGTTGAGGCCAAATTTGATATCAACACGAAGCTGGGTGTCTTGAACAAAGGGCGTCTCTTCATCAAAAGTGACAACTATTATTTGCGGGGAAAGCGGATTGAACGAAGCGCGCTTGACCGTTACGAACTGCACGACGGTTCATTTACCGCATGTAAATGCGAGGATGATCCTGCCTGGATTATCCGCACACAACACCTTCGAATCACTCTTGATAAGTATGTTGTTGCAAAAAATGTTGTATTCTATGCGAGAAATGTCCCGATTTTCTACCTTCCTTACCTAATTTATCCTGTAAAGACAACACGGCAGACCGGGCTCCTCGTCCCTCGCGCGGGCTATAGTTCGCGCTATGGCTTTCGTTATCAGCAGAATTTGTTCTGGGCCATCTCCAAGAGCAAGGACGCAACCTTTTCGCTTGAGCACCGAGGAAGCAAGGGAGACGGGTTGGCAATCGAGTATCGCTATCTTCTCTCAAGCGAATCAAGAGGGACACTCTATGGGGACTATTTTCTGGATCGGGAGAACAACATCGCGCGCTGGGAGGTACGATATGCCCTTCAGCACCGGTTCACAAACAGAATCGAAGCAAGGCTCGATGCACGGCATATCAATAAGGTCACCCACTTCCAGGATCTCTCCGACCAAACCTTTGAACGTGCCCTTCAAGAAGTCGAATCAAACTTTATTCTGGCGTATCAAGGAGACGAATCCTACGCCTACCTTCTGGGTCGCTACACACAAAACCTTACAACGACCACCAACAGCACAACACTACAGCGTCTGCCTGAAATCGGGTATACCCTCAATGAACACCGCATTGGTACTGCGCCGATTTTCTTTCACTTTGAAAGCACTGCTGTCAACTTCTGGAGGCAGACCGGCTTGAGCGCAAAACGGGTGGATGTTTACCCGAAGATCTCGCTCCCCGTCTCAATACCATACCTAGGTATATTGACCCCCTGGGCCGGTTTTCGTGAAACCTGGTACAGCCGGGGAATTTTAAAAGATCACTCAATCAGCCATGAAATCATCCCAAGTGGAATCAAATTAGAAAACCTCTTTTCCCGGCATGGCGAAACCTTCACCCATATGATCTCCCCCACGATCTTCTATGAATACATCGAGGTCGAAGACAAAGGGGATATTCCACAATTTGATGAGGTCGACCGCATTGCAAACCGAAATGCCATCACAGTCTCCATATCACAGCGGTTTTTAACAACCAGCAGAGGTGGACGACTGGAAGAAATAGGATCGCTACGACTCACAGAAACTTATCGGATCGACACGGCACGCTCCGACTTTCCTGATTCCCGCCCCTATTCCGACCTCCATGGCGAGCTGACGCTAAACCCCTTCCCCTCTGTCTCGCTGTCCTTTGACTCATTCTATAATCTGCATGATTCCCATCTGAGCTCGTTCAACAGCGATCTCCAATTCAAACTCAAGCCTTATGTGAACCTGGCTCTTGGACAAAGATCGACACGCGCCGGATCGATTCCCAAAAAAGGAGACCTTTTCAATCCCCTTTACCTCAGAAACACGGAAGACGTTCCCTCGGATATCTCCTTCTGGACAGGATCTGTTCTCGTCAGATCCCCCTGGGGATTCGGTGCCGGGAACAGAACCTACTTTGATGCCGATGCAAAGGAACTGGTTGAAATTGATTATGAAATCTTCTATGAAGCGGAATGTTGGGGGATTGTCTTAACTTATCTCGATTTTAAAGATCGAGACGAATTTACCTTCTCAATTACCCTGAAAGGCCTGGGAAAAATGAAATCCCGTCTGTTCAACAATTTATTCACGTCAAATATGGGAAACTAGAAGTATCACTTCCCCTTTCCTCCTTTCAGGAATCCCCTTGCTTATGACCAGATGGTTCCCCTGAATGACTCCGGAACGATAGGCGTCCTTACAGCTTCTTGAATATCTGGAGGAGGAACGAACCAGGCGCGGGTTCCTTCTGTGGGTGAAGGCCTTGAGCTGCGGGTCCCCTTTCCAGACCAGATCCTTCGATCTGTTTTCAATCTCACGCCCCTCTAGCTTCTTGTAAAATCCATCCAGAAGCCCGTAAATAAAGGTCCTTCTATGCCTGTTTTTATTTATTTGTTCTTGCTTTTTATGTGCTGTCCATTTCAGCTCAGAAGTATTTTGCAGATAATGATACACATATTCTGCCATCTCAACATTTTCCGGGGTTCCGCATATCTCCAGGACCCGACCGCTCCGATCTTCATGGGCGTCATACCCAAAGGTCCAGATTGCTTCAACGAAAAAGAATCGGGAAAGAATCGCGCTGATGATAGAGAGAATTGGATTCCTCCTTTCCACGCGACCGATTTGCTTGTGTGTATATTTTATCTCAGTTCGCATTTCCAATAAAGACAAGTTGTGTTTTAACAACAAGTCCTGGGCCTTCGCCATGGCACTCCCGGCCTCATGCACATTCGTACTTTGAGCCAGGGCCAGCAGCTTGTTGACCTTGTTGATTATATTGTGTTTGTCTGAACTTGCGATGGACAACTTTTCGCGTTTTGACACCCATGATTGCACGCGGCCTGTCGCAGAGGGATCAATCCCATGTTCCAGGCAAACTCTCTTGAAGGCCTCTCCATGAGGCCTTTCCTCTAAAACCCCTAAAACTTCCTCGACATACTGATGTGCCATTTCATGATAGAGGACTTCCTGAACATATTCCCATCTGTGCGTATGAATTAAAATCATGCTGATTGAAAGTGACCTGTAGCAACCGCCTTTCCACTGCCCTAAAACCCCTTCTGAAGAGGAGAGGGAAAGGTCTGGAAGACGCATTTTGTCTCTAAAATAACTGTAATTGGCCAACTTCCAGTCTTCTTTTAATTGCCTGATCCAGGTCATTTTAAGGGGGTTGTTTAGATTATCCATGGAGGCTGAGAGAGGGAGCTAAACCTAAACCACGCCCTGTTTTTGCAGGAAGTTCTCGTATGTGTCTTTATAGTCAACAATTCCCTCCGGCGTAAGCTCAATAATACGTGTGGCCAGAGAGGAGATGAATTCCCGGTCATGGCTGACCATCACTAGGGTGCCGGGATATTTTTCAAGCGCGTTATTTAATGATTCAATCGACTCCATGTCGAGATGGTTGGTGGGTTCATCCATCAACAAAACATTATGACGCTGGAGGATCAGTTTTCCGAACAACATCCGGCCTTGTTCTCCCCCGGAGATGACCTTGACCGACTTGTCCATCTCTCTTTTAGAAAAGAGTAGCCGCCCCAAGGTTGCACGAACCACCTGTTCATCATCCCCTTCACGCCGCCATTGGCACATCCACTCAAACAGCGACATCGCCTTCTCAAAATCCGCGGTATGGTCTTGCGGGAAGTAACCGATATGGGCATTCTCAGACCACTTCGCCGTGCCGGAGTCCAGGCTTAATCCTTTCCTATCAAAATCAGGAAGGAGACTCCGAAGCAGCGTAGTTTTTCCAATACCATTGGGTCCAATGATGGCAATACGCTCACCGGGAGCAACAGACAGGCTTAGATTATTAAACAGAGGTTCATCATAACCCTTGCTTAAATCAGTGACGTCCAGGGCGGTGCGGTAAAGTTTTTTCTCCTGTTCAAAAATAAGGTAAGGGTAAACCCGGCTGGAAGGCTTCACATCCTCAAGTTTTATTTTTTCAATCTGATTCGCGCGGGAGGTCGCTTGTTTTGCCTTGGAGGCATTCGCTGAAAACCGCCGAACAAATGTTTGCAACTCTGAGATCTGCGCCTTCTTCTTGGCATTGCTGGCCAGCATACGGTTACGGACCTGGGTCGATGCCTCCATATATTCATCGTAATTTCCTGGGTACATCCGGATTTCACCATAGTCGAGATCGGCCATATGGGTGCAAACACTGTTCAGGAAATGCCGGTCGTGAGAAATAATAATCATCGTACAGGAGCGCTCCCGCAACAGATCCTCCAACCAACGAATAGCGTTGAGATCGAGATGGTTCGTCGGTTCATCCAAAAGCATAATGTCCGGATCAGAAAACAAGGCCTGCGCCAACAAGACACGCAGTTTCCAGCCCGGAGCGACCGCGCTCATCGGTCCCTCGTGTTGTTCAATAGGAATTCCTAGGCCTAATAATAATTCGCCCGCGCGGGATTCTGCGGTGTAGCCGTCCATTTCGGCAAACTCGGCCTCCAGGTCCCCTACCTTTAAACCTTCTTCTTCGCTCATCTCTGGGAGGGCATAAATCCGCTCGCGTTCTTTCTTGATGCGCCAAAGCTCGGCATGCCCCATGATGACCACATCCAGAACAATATCCTTTTCAAAGGCGAACTGGTCCTGTTCAAGTTTCCCAAGCCGCTCATTGGGGCCAATGGAGACACTCCCGGAAGAGGGGTCCAGGTCTCCGGAGAGAATTTTCATAAACGTCGATTTTCCGACGCCATTTGCACCGATCAAGCCATAACAGTTCCCCTCTAAAAACTTCACCGAGACATGTTCAAACAAAGGTTTGGCCCCAAACTGAATGGCAACATTAGATGTAGAAATCAAATCGCACTCCTTAAAGTTGTTATTATCTTGTTCCTGTTACGCCGCCTGTTCCCCGAAAATGCTCTGTGGGCGATGTTGGCAACTTGTTCGAATTTAAGGTCATTATCCAATAGAATGCAGGTGATGTTCAATGGGAATTTTAGGAATATTGCAATTCACTCGAGGGAGTCTTCCAGGGGGGCTAAAAAATACCTGCGTTAAAGCAAAACTCTCTTCGCAAGGGCTTAGTATTTTGAATGCTATGGCAAAGCTGGGCTCCTCGCTTCACCCCCTAAGCATTCCTCCCCGAAACATGTTTCAACCGTTCCAGCATTTTCCTGGCCTCGGCGACACGGAGATCTTCGGGGTCAAATATGTGGTTTTTGATGAACGCCTCAAATGCCTCCTCCGCCTCTCCCAAGCGCCCCAATTCTTTATAAGTCAGGCCGAGATAGTAATAGGTCACACTTCCGGGTGCGACCCGTCCCATCTTCTTAATCCCTTCCTCAAGTGCCGTCGCCGCTTCATCAAAAAATCCCAGCATGAAAAGTCCGGCTCCGCCGTAGAGATGGCCGAGGGGCGTTCCGACAATCTTTTCAAAAATCTGCGCCATTCGTTCCTCTTCCGGAATCAGAATGCCGACCTCCCGGCGCCAGGCAACCGTTTCCCGGTACGCGAGCTTTTCGTATTTCTTTGGTTGCGTCTCAAGTTCTTTTCGGGTTTCGTTCAGGCTGACAATGAACTCCCCCAGAGAACGCTTGGCCTCTCTCTCTCTCCCAAGCTTCCCCAGAGTCAGGCTCTTGTAATAGTAGGCAAAGGGTTCTGAAAAGAATCGACTTCGGTGAAGCGTCTCCAAGGCCTCCTCATACCTGCCTTGATAATACAAATTGACACCGTGATAATAATAGCCCCTGATGATTTCCGGATGGGCCGTCCATAGCAAATCCAGCAGCGGGGCCGCCTTTTTATACGCGCCTTGTTTTTGATAAAATTTTGCCAGGCTCAGCAGTGTCTCTCCATGTGTTTTATCTTTGTCCAGTGCCCGCATCCAGGCTTCTTCCGCCCCTTGAAGATCTTTCACCTTCTCCAAAACGGCTCCCCGCAGCCATTCCCCTTCCGCGGTCGTCTTCAGGAGAAGCCCCTGTGTAATCATCTCAACCGCTTCATCCTCTTTTTCAAACCGAAGGTATCCTTTTGAGAGGGCATAATAGGCCGCTGCCTGCTCTGCCGGAGGCTCCTCCTTCCCGATCAAATAAATTCTCCCTTTGGAGGCGGCCGCCTTCATTTCGGTAATATGAATCGACATAGTATCTTCAAAAAGCGATTTTGGGGTTTGAAACTCAACGAGGGTGAAGTCGTCTGTATTCAGCTCGGCATCGCCAACATAGTTTTCGATCTCGTCCGGTCCCAGTAAAAAGTGGGACCAGAGATCAAAAATGGAATAAACACCCACTCGGGCCAGATCCATTGTCACGGCCTGTGTGGAATAACGTTTTGACATTTCCTCTCGATCGATCTGGAAAGGAGTTGCAGAACCCAGCAAAATGAGATCCCCCGAATCGGTATAAAATATGAGGACGTGAGGAAAGACCGAATGAAAGGTCTTTATCACCGATTTCAGCTCTGGCGCCCTGATCCCGTAGAAATGTATCCATTGCGTGAAGATACCGCCCTCACTGAGATGCGCTCTCCCGACTTCAAAAAATTCTCTCGTAAAGAGCTTGGCGGAGCCGCTCCTCCAGGGATGAGAGGGCTCAGAGACAATGACATCAAAACGATCGTCATTACGGAGCAGGTAATTTCGAGCGTCATCCATCACAAGTGTCACACGAGGGTCATCAAGAATGTTCCCACTGAATGAATCAAAATAACGGGACGCTTCGATCACCGCCGGTTCAAGCTCGAGTGTCACCAGTCTGGAAAAAGGGTGCTTCGCCATCGCCCCGGTGGTAATCCCGCTCCCATGACCGATCAACATAACATCCCGAAGTTGAGGTGCAAGGAGCATCGGCAGGTGTCCGACCATGAGTTGTGTCTTCATGTCGCCGGTCGTCGAGGCGTTCGGCTTCCCATCAATTGCCAGGGTCAGATGAGGACGCTTCGCCAGGGTAGGATGCTGGACAACCGTCACGGTGGACGAGATCCCCTCCTCATAATAAAGAAGATCGAGGGATGCGGCCTTCCCAAAGAGGTCACTCGACATCATGAGGGGATTCCAGGTCGGCGTCGTGAAGATCACGATAAAGAAAAATGCGGTAATGATGCCGAAACCCCAACGCCGTCTTTGGAGAAGAAAAGATGTCGCAGACGCCCCCTCCGACCGAAGAAGACTCCAGAGGGTCATGCAGAGCAGAGTATTGGTGAGCACAGCAAGATGGAGACTCTTTTGAATGCCGAGGAGGGGAAGAAAAATAAATCCGACAGAAAACGAACCCACGATTGTTCCGAGCGTATTAATCGCATAGGCCCTGCCGACAATTGAACCCAGCGCCTTTTTCTCCGACTCCCCCTTAGAAGTCAGAATGTGGATCACCAGGGGAAAGACGCCCCCCATCAAAATCGTCGGGATCAACATCACTGCGCCGGAGAGAAGGAATTTAGAGGCCGCCCGAACCCGGCTCCATGTATGAAAGATCCCCATAAATTTAAAGAAGGCGGTTGGCAGGAGCGGAAAGATAAATTCTCCGGCAAAACAAAAGAGGGCAATCCCGCCTTGAATCGTTGCCAGTAGAAGAAGGGGCTGAGAAAACCTCTTGAGGAGAATCGAAAAGAGAAAGCTGCCAATGGCCAGCCCAAGAAGAAAGGTTGCCAGCATTGTCGCGTAAGAGTAAACGGTCGACCCCAGAATCAAGGTGAGAATCCGGGTCCAGACCACCTCATAAATCATGGCCGAGAAACCGGAAACCGCAAAGACCGTCAAGAGTATCTGACGTTGTCGGCGCTCCCCTTTCGAGACAAGCATATCCCGACTCGCCCCGAAGGAATCCACATCTTTTGAGGGAGGTGGCTGTACGACTGTTTTTCCCCTTCCCATTAAGAACGCAACCAGGCTGATCAGGCCGTTTAACACGGCGGCCAGGAAAACCGTTTTTTGAAGCCCAAGTGCCGGGAGAAGAACGAACCCGGCCCCGAGAACGCCCATGACGGCCCCGAAGGTATTGAAAGCATAAAGAAGTCCAACCCCTTTCCCGACGGTCTCTCTTGTCTTGTAAAGCTGTGCCAGAACCGGAAGCGTCCCTCCCATCAGGGCGGTTGGAATGAGGAGGATGACAATCGCCAGAACAAAACGGACCAGACTGAAAGCGTAAAATGAAAAATCGAAAAGATTTGAAAGAGTCTGATAAACCGGAATCAGGGAAGAAAAAAACAGAGGGACCAGGAAGGCATAGCCCCCGATCCCCAACTCAAGAAGGGCATAAACGAAAAGCGGGTTGGAGTAACGGTCGGCCCGTTTGCCAAAATACCAGCTCCCCAGGGCCAAGCCCCCCATGAAGGCCGTCAGCAACGTCGAGATGGCAAACATAGACGCCCCGAAGACAAGGATCAACTCCCGCATCCAGACCATCTGATAAATCAAGGCCGTAAAACCGGAAAGGAAAAAGAGAATAGGGATTAAAAACATCGGTACTCCATTTGAGATAACTTATAATCATATCTCAATCAATGTATAATCTCAAACAGAACAAGTTGATCCAAGATCGTCTGTTGGATCTTAGGTCTTTACCTTGAGATAACAGAATCTCTATGATATCGTAAGCTTATGTTGGGCAACTCTCCACGGAAGGGTAAAAATAACCCATGACTGAATTCGCTTTCCAGGAAATGTTTCCTCTGGGACAGGACACGACCCAATATCGTCTCCTGTCTGATAAACACATCTCAATAAAATCGTTCGGGGAAAAAGACATCGTCCTCATTTATCCGGAGGCTTTGACGCTGCTTGCCGAGCAGGCCTTTACGGACGTCTCCTATCTATACAGATCGCCTCACCTGAAGTTACTGGCGGGCATTCTGGATGACCCTGACAGTTCGCGCAACGACAGATACGTCGCACTGCAGCTCCTGAAAAATGCGGTCATTGCCGCAGATCGAATCTTTCCAATGTGCCAGGATACCGGCACGGCGATCGCCATCGGCAAGAAGGGGCAACAGGTCTGGACTGACTTTTCCGATGAAACTGCCCTCTCCTTAGGAATCTTTAATGCTTATGAAAAAAGTAATCTTCGGTATTCCCAGAACCTCCCTCTCACAATGTATGAAGAAATAAACAGCGGCAGCAATCTCCCCGCACAGATTGAACTCTACGCAACACCAGGAGACCGCTATGAATTTCTCTTCATCGCAAAAGGAGGAGGATCCGCCAATAAGACCTTTCTTTATCAGGAAACCAAGGCGGTATTAAATCCCACAGCCCTCATCGACTTTATGAAAGACAAGATGAAGACCCTCGGAACTTCCGCCTGCCCTCCCTACCATCTGGTCTTTGTCATTGGAGGAACCTCAGCCGAAATGACATTAAAGACGGTCAAACTGGCATCCGCCGGTTATCTTGACCATCTGCCCACAAAAGGAAGCGATGCCGGACATGCCTTCCGTGACCTTGAAGTCGAGGAAAATCTCATCCGTGTCTCGCAGGAACTTGGAATCGGCGCCCAGTTTGGAGGTAAGTATTTCTGCCTGGATGCACGGGTCATCCGGCTTCCCCGGCATGGGGCATCCTGCCCCATCGGTCTGGGCGTTAGTTGCAGCGCGGACCGGAATATTAAGGCAAAAATCACTAAAGAAGGTATTTATCTGGAACAGCTTGAGGAAGACCCTGCCCGGTTTTTACCAGAGGTTCAAGGAGAGGAAGGCCCAGCGGTTCGTATTGATTTAAACCAGCCAATGGACAGGATTCTAGCCCTCCTGAGCAGACATCCGGTCGCCACACGCCTGCTCCTTACGGGGAAGATTGTCGTCGCAAGAGATATCGCCCATGCGAAACTGAAAGAGCGCATCGACAAAGGCGGAAAGTTACCGTCATACTTCAAAGACCATATGATCTACTATGCCGGCCCGGCAAAGACCCCCGAGGGATATCCCTCGGGGTCTTTCGGGCCGACAACAGCAGGGCGCATGGACTCGTATGTGCCTGTTTTCCAAAAAGAAGGCGGTTCGATGGTCATGCTTGCAAAGGGAAACCGCTCAAAACGGGTCACAGACGCATGCAGAGAGTTCGGTGGATTTTATTTAGGTTCGATCGGTGGCCCTGCAGCAAAACTGGGGAAGGAGTGTATTACCCACGTTGAAACCATTGAATATCCCGAACTTGGCATGGAAGCCATCTTTATGATCACCGTAAAAGACTTCCCCGCCTTCATCATCGTTGATGACAAGGGAAATGACTTCTTCGACAAACTGCTATCGGCCTAAGGCTCAATACCCGGAGAAGAAACTCCCTCATCCTACTGAGGCCACAATACTCACTAAGATGAAGTTTAAGCCCTTCACTTGACCCTTACGGAGACCCAGAGAACAGCCTTTCCGGGTCCTTCACCACACCCTAGAGTCTCAATCAGTCTATATTCGCGCCAACAACTGCCGCCATTTGCATCATATCAATGGTCTGGCCTTCTTGTAGATTTGTTAAATCAGTCAGTTTTCCTGATTTGCTTGTAGATTTCGTCTTCTTAAAAATTACGAGAAGTTTCGCATCTGCCACGATATACTTGCCTGCGTTTTCGGGTTTTCCATTCTCAGTCTTCGTTTGAAGTTTGTTCTCTTTAATGTAATTCCACAACTGCTTCGTAATCTCTGTCCTGGGAAGCTCTGTGGCTCCTAAAAAACCGGCCAATTCTGCCTTCAACTTTACTGGTTTTTTTAATCCTCTTTCTTCTGCCATTTTATACCCCTCATTAGACTTATACTTTTTACAATGGTTAAAAACATAGCGATACTATAGGATAAGACCGCAAGAAGCTACTATAATTTTCAGAATATCTTATCTCGTTAAAAATAGTTGGAAAACTTCTACTTCGATTCTGAAAAATGGTCTTTAGGGACTTCTATCCTGTCTTCTCAACCAGGACCCAATTTTTACCAGAAATCAGGAACAGAGGCATCCCCCTCTTGAATAAGGTAAGCGATTTACATTACTATGAGGTCAGTAGGATGCACTGGTGTCCTTTCCAGTTGTTAAAATGCAGGTCAACAGGGCACGAAAACAACATGCGTCGCATGTAAAATAACAAAGGAGGCAACACGATGAAAAGACTTTCCATGCGTCAGATCGGATTGTTTTTAATTGGGGTTATTTCGGTCGTTGCAATCACAGCCTGTTCCGGAGGCGGGAGCCCCAGGGTTCAAATTCCATCACTGATGTCGCCGGGTGATATGAGCAACCGGGATGCGGCCGCAAAAAATAATGAAGGGGTCGATCACCTCGTGCAGGGACATTACGATATCGCTCTTAAACATTTCAAGAAGGCCCTGGCGGCGGCACCAAATTTCGCAGAGGCCCATTTTAATATGGCAATCTCCCTTGACGGCATGGGAAAACACGCGGACGCAACGGAGGCCTTCAAAAAGGCAAAAAACTTTGGGGGAGACAACCCGAAGATTGTTGATAATGCGGTGTTGAAAAAACATCTCAATCTCTAGGGACTCAATAAACCTTAATCAGGGGTTCATCAAAGGGGGACATTGCACACTCCGGCAGGTCGGAAAAAGGAGATCTGCCGGGGTGCATTCTGGCTTCTTCTACATCAAGTCTTTTACGGTAAATTCTTCAATAGTCCGAAAGGCCTATTGCGTTCGGCCCTTGATTAGGCCTTTTTATTTATTGAACATCTCTCCCTTAAAAAGATAAAATGTCCCTTAGCATCCAATAGGATATAATCGTTCCGTTTAACAGGGTCTTCAGCCAATATTATTAACCACTGGGTGACCTCTATTTTGCTAGCAAACACCCCACCGACCAACTATATTCCTATTTTTATTTTTATTGTGGTTTCCCTTGTCTTCGGGGTGGGAACACTTGTTTTAAGTTACTTTGTTCAAACAAGGGTAAACTATAAGGAAAAACTATCTACATATGAATGCGGGAGTGAACCGATTTCGGATGCCAGAAATCCCTTCCCGGCCCGTTACTATATTATTGCGATGCTTTTTGTTATTTTTGATGTTGAGGTGGCGTTTCTTTATCCATGGGCGGTTGTCTTTGATCAGATCGGACTCTTTGGACTGATCGAAATGATTATTTTCATTGCTCTTTTTCTTGTTGCATATGTCTACGCCTGGAAAAAAGGAGGGTTGGAATGGGATTAACCGGGAAATTTGAGGCCAACTTTATCACGATGAAACTGGATCAGGCCGTGAACTGGGCCAGGAAGTGGTCGCTCTGGCCCATGACCTTTGGCCTCGCCTGTTGTGCGATTGAGATGATCGCCGTGGTGGCCTCCCGTTATGACCTTGACCGCTTCGGGGCTGGGGTCTTTCGAGGTTCTCCAAGGCAATCTGATCTCATGATCGTTGCCGGCACCGTCTGTCGCCGAATGGCCCCGGTGATTCGAAAGGTCTACGATCAGATGCCGGAACCGCGCTATGTCATTGCGATGGGGTCCTGCGCCACCTCTGGAAATATCTACGACAGCTACAGTGTCGTCCAGGGAGTAGACCGCTTTGTCCCGGTTGATATCTATATACCTGGATGTCCCCCAACCCCGGAGGCACTCATTGAGGGAGTCATGCGGCTTCAGGATCAGATCTCAAAAAGGAAGGTCTTTGTGAAAGCATGAGCGAAGAAACGACTGATAAGACAACAGGGGAAGTAAAAAAGGTTCCGCCTCCTCCCCCCAAGCCTCCACCACTCAAGGTTTCCGGAGAGGACCATCCGACTGCCAGGAAAATTCGCGATGCCTTTCCTGCGGCTTATATCAGCGCGACCCTCTTCCGGAAGGATCTCTCTGTCGAGGTAAAGAAAGAGGGGCTTTTTTCGATATGCCTGCTTCTTCGGGATGATCCTGAACTCGATTTTGACTACCCGGTCCATATTTCATCTGTTGACTACCTCAGGGAGAAAGTGCGGTTTGAAGTTGTTTATGAGTTCTTTTCGATCAAGAAAAAACACCAGGTTCGTATCAAGACACGGGTTGCAGAAGATGACTGTGTTGTTGATTCGGTCACCCCCATCTGGAGGGGTGCCAATTTCCTGGAGCGGGAAGTCTATGATATGATGGGGATACGCTTCAACAATCACCCTAACCTGAAAAGAATTCTCCTCCCCGACGATTATGAAGAGGGCTACCCCCTGCGAAAGGATTTCCCGGTTCAGGGGCGAGGCTGGCGCGACACATTTGATTTTCCTCACTAAGGATCTCAAGGCCAATGGACGTCAAGGAACCACTAACGGTTGATGATAAAAAGGCAGCGCTTCCCCTTTTAAGGAAGGAAGAGTTCCTTTTAAACCTTGGACCTCAGCATCCCTCGACACACGGGGTGTTGAAGGTCCTCCTGACCCTCGAGGGGGAGAAGATCGTCAAGTCGGAACCGGTACTCGGCTTTCTTCACCGGGGTGTCGAGAAAATTGCCGAAACAATTACCTACAATCAATTTATCCCTCACACAGATCGTCTGGATTACGTCTGTGCAATGTATAACAATTTCGCCTATGTCCGCGCCGTCGAAAAGTTGCTCGGCATTACGATTCCGGAGCGTTCCGAATATTTAAGAACCATCGTGGCGGAGGTTCAACGGATCATTGGCCACCTCTTCTGGCTCGGGACACAAGCCCTCGACATCGGCGCAATGACCGTTTTCTTTTTTACCTTTCGGGAAAGAGAACTCCTACTTGATCTCTTTGACGAACTCTGCGGTGCACGACTGACGACAAGCTGGTATCGTGTTGGCGGCGTCGAACGCGACCTGACCTCCAAGATCATTGACGATATTTATCAGTTTCTTGCCGATTTCCCCTCTAAGATCGAGGAGTACAACACCCTACTGATCAATAATCGGATCTGGCTGGGTCGGACAAAAGATATCGCCGTCATCTCCGGGGAGGATGCCGTTGCCTTCGGTCTCTCAGGCTCCACCTTGCGCGGCTCAGGGGTGGATTACGATCTTCGTAAGGTCAGCCCCTATGGCGCCTACGGGAAAGTCGAATGGACCGTCCCACTGGGAACGAAAGGCGACACCTACGACCGCTACTGGGTTCGCATGGAAGAGATGAAGGAAAGCAGCAAGATTATCAAACAATGTCTCGATCAACTCCCGGAGGGGGAATACCTCGCCTATCTCCCCAAGATTGTGGTCCCCCCCAAGGACCGTGTCTTCACAGACATGGAAAGTATGATCTATCAATTTAAACTTTTTACCGACGGATTCAAGGCACCGGAGGGCGATATCTACTGCGGCACTGAGGCCCACAAAGGAGAACTGGGTTTCTATATCGTCAGCCAGGGAGAAGGAAAACCCTACCGCCTGAAGATACGCTCCCCCTCATTTGTACATATGGGGGCCTTTGATCACATGGCGAAAGGCTACATGGTCGCGGATATGATCACCATTTTTGGAACCTATGACATTGTCATGGGAGAATGTGACAGGTAACCCCGATGAGTGAAGAGACAAAAAAAATAGAGCTGCCGAAAGGACCTGAGGGTGATGGGAACGTTACGACCGAGGAGAAAGAAATGGTCGAACTCTCCGTTGACGGAATAAAGACCGTTGTCGAAAAAAACTCCTCGCTCTACACGGCCATCAAGGACATCGGGATTAAACTTCCGGCCATGTGCTATCACTACAGCTTCAGCCCCTTTGGCTCCTGCGGACTGTGCCTTGTTGAAGTGGAGGGGAAGAAAAACAAGGTTCGCTCCTGTACCGCCAAAGCAAGCGATGGGATGGTGATCGCGACCGACACGGAAAAAATGATTGAAGCGCGAAAAAAAGCAGTTGAAAAGCACCTCGTGACCCATCCCCTTGATTGCCCGGTCTGTGACGCAGACGGAAAATGCGAACTACAGGATATGGCCTATGACTTAGACGTCTATGACATTAAGAAGGGTAAGCGCAAGGAAATCCCGGAAGACACCCGAAGCGTCGTGCTTGATTTTAATATGGAACGCTGCATCCTGTGCGGCCAATGTATAAATGTCTGCAAAGAAGTGCAGCTTGTTGACCGACTCTGCTTCTATAAAAAGGATAAGAAGACCCATGTCGGCGCACACGGGGGCGTCCCCCTTGACTGCGAATTCTGCGGCGATTGTCTCGCCGTCTGCCCGGTCGGGGCTATTGTCAGCCGCTTTTCAAAATATGCCTTTAAGCCCTGGCAGCTCAAAAAAACGGAAACCACTTGCAGTTACTGCTCAGACGGTTGCACGCTCATCCTGGAGAGCCAGGATCAGAAAATTGTCCGGGTCACCTCTGAGCTTTCCTACCGTTCCAAGTTTGGAGAAGGGGTCGGCCCCGAAGAGGGACATGGCGGTATCTGTGTCCGGGGCCGATTCGGATTCGAATACGTTCAGAGCGAAAACCGCCTTTCCCGCCCCCTGGTAAAAAAGGACGGCAAACATACTGAGATTCCCTGGTTCACGGCCATGATTCAGATTGGAAAACGCCTGTCCAGCATCAAAGAAGAACATGGCGGTCAGGCGATTGCCGGATTGATCAGTGGTCGGTGTACAAATGAAGAGGTCTACCTCTTCCAGCGGCTCATGCGTTCAGTCCTCGGCACGAACAATATTGATACCGCCGCCCGCTACGGCCATATGAACTCTGTTCTGGCAATGAAACATGCGCTCGGTATAGGGGGATCCACCACAACCTATGACAAAATTACCGTTTCCGACGTCATTCTCCTCGTCGGATCAAACATGACTGAAACAAATCCGATCGCCGCGCTCCGCGTGAAGAAGGCCATGGCGCAGTTCGATTCAAAAGTCATCGTGGCCGATACAAGTCAAACCGACATGATGGGCTTTTCGTCGACACACCCTTTACAGATCAACCTCTACTCTGAGGGTGCCTTTATTCAGGGTCTCGTCAAGGCCGTCATTGATCAAGGACTCGTTCATTCCCCTTTCGCCGAAAAGTACGCGCCGGCCCTTGAAGTTCTTCAGAAGGCCGTATCGTCTTTATCGACAAGTGATATAGAAGCCTCAACCGGACTCTCCTGGGATAAGATATCGGAAGCCGCCAGATTGCTCGCAACTTCAAAGCGGGGAACCTTGATCTGGGGAGAAGGGGTGATTTCCAAAGAGGGGGGATATGAGAATGTCCTTCGCTTGACCGATCTGGCGATGATTACAGGACTACTGGAAAAAGAGGGTGCCGGAATTCACCCCATCTGTGAAGAAAATAATGAGCAGGGGGCAGTCGATATGGGCGGGGTTCCTGAATTCCTGCCCGGCCAGGTCCCATACAGCTCTGCCTCGGCAAGACAACTCTTTTCATCCGAATGGCATGCCTCCCTCCCCGACCCGATTGAAGGACGGGTCGGCTTGACCCTGCCGGAAATAATTGAAGCAGCACACCGAGGCGAAATCAAAGCCCTCTACATTGTGGGTGAAAACCCTGTAGGGAGCCTCCCAGCCTCAATGAAGGTGCGAGAAGCCCTTGAAAAAATAGATCTGGTCATCTGCCAAGACCCCTTTCTGACCGAAACCGGGGAAGGTTCCGACTACGTTCTGCCGGCAATTACTTTTGCCGAAAAGGATGGAACCTTCACGAATATGGCGGGAGAGGTCAATCGGGTTTCCCAGGCATTTGAACCGTGCGGCGAGGCCCGTTCCGATTTAAAGATTTTCTCAGAGCTTTCGAGGCATCTGGGGCAATGGCTTCAGTATGGTGGACCGGAAGATGTCCGCCAGGAAATCTCAAAACGGGTCCCAGGCTATTATAGTGGGGAAAAACCTCCCATTCAGTTTGATACCTATTTAAAAAACAACTTTCTCTCAGAAGTGACCGAACGCTATGAGACCCCCGCGTCAACAACCCTGGCCACAAATAAAACCGCACCCTTCCTTCTTTCACGGGAACAGGTGCTTTATCACTCCGGTAAGCTGTCAACGCAGGACAAGGGGCTGTTGAAGATTGACGACAAATCAGCACTTCAGATCGGCGAGACCGATGCGGAGAACCTCCAGGTCAAGACAGGAGACCTGCTCCTGGTCAAGTCCGCCTTGGGAAGCGTCGAGGTTCCGGTCGAGATTGTCTCCTTCCTTCCGAGCGGATTGATTCAATTTCCTGAGCATTTTAATCGCTTCCCCATCAAGGACCTTTTGCCGGCCGTCATTGACCCTGTCAGTCATGTCCCCTACCTTAAGAAAGGGGCGGTTTCCCTTGAAAAGGTGACGCGATTCGACCTGAAGGTCATTACACCAAAACCAGAGCTTCCACAGCCTTCCCCGGAGAGTCCATGACGTTTTCAGCACTTATTGATAAGGTCTTCTTTATGGAGATTGTAAAGGCCCTGAAGTTGACCTTCAAGCATACTTTTCGTCCTGTGGTGACGGTTCCCTATCCCCATGAAAAGCTTACCCTCCCGGATACCCATCGGGGAGCGCTCTGCCTCTTAAAATATGAAGATGGCACGGAGCGCTGCGTCGGCTGCGATCTTTGCGAGGCGGCCTGCCCTTCACATTGCATCAAGGTGGTCAGCGCTGAAGATCAGGATGGTAATGTCTTAAGACGCTATGCCACGGACTTTGACATCGACATTACCAAGTGCGTCTTCTGCGGTTTTTGCGTCGAGGCCTGCCCCGTCAACGCCCTCGGAATGACCAAGATGTTCGAGTATTCGACGCCGGACAAAAGAACCCTGCTATTTGACAAAGATAGACTCTACGAAATCGGTGAAAAGAACTATGTTGAGGCCAAGAATTATCTCGTAGCACATAATCAGGAAGATCATGATGATGTCAGCCGAGAGTACGAATATCGTTTTCCCTCCTACGTGACGCCGGATCCGGAACAGGATTAGATGACCCAAAGCTTATTCTTTTTCTACTTCGCAGGTGTGACAATCATCTCTTCGATCCTGACCATCGGTCTTCGAAGTCCGGTCTACTGCACCTTGGCACTCCTCTCCACCCTTCTTCATGTTGCGGGGCTCTTCGTCCTCCTTCACGCCGAATTTGTTGCGGCGATCCAGATCATCGTTTACGCAGGCGCGGTGCTCGTCCTTTATCTTTTTGTTTTAATGCTTCTTGACTTAAAAACCACTGAAAACTTCCTTAAGCAAACCTGGGTTGCACTATTTTTCGGAGTGGTTGTTTTTGTTGAAATCCTGCTCGGACTTTTTAAATCCACCATTATGACAACAAGACCCACAAAAACCATTGAAGCGGTGGCCGCTCCGGCGATTGGAAATACCGAGGCGATCGGTCTCTCTCTCTTCAATGAATATCTCCTCCCCTTTGAGGTGGTCGGAATCATTCTGCTCGGCGCTGCCGTCGGTGCAATGGTTCTGGCAAAAAAGATCCCGGCCCGTTGAATGGCTGCCGAGGTTTGTATTACTTGTAACGTTTTTAACGTATATCTCAAGGATAGAGTGCAGTCATGATCCCTGTTTCTTACTATGTTGTTGTCTCGACCATGATGTTTGTGATCGGCTTGATTGGCGTACTCATCCGGAGAAATTTCCTGATCATCCTCTTTGCCATCGAACTAATGCTGAATGCCGCCAACATCAATCTTGTCGCCTTTTCGCATTATAATAATGCCATCGATGGGCAGATTGTCTCCCTCTTTGTTATTGCCATCGCAGCGGCCGAAGCGGCAATCGGCCTGGCCATCATCATCGTTCTCTTCAGGGGACAGGCAACGACAAATGTGGACGAACTTAATATTTTAAAGTGGTAAGGACGAGGATTTTTACGATGATTGACGTTTACAATGATTAGTTGGATACACCCGGCGCTGTTTTTCTTCATCGCCGCAGGGGCGCTTCCACTGGTC
>DUAG01000038.1 GCA_012960925.1 Candidatus Manganitrophaceae bacterium | reverse complement strand
TGGTTATGGCTTTACAACAATGATCGGTCTAATATGGCGATTGGAGGAATTACACCCTATCAAAAATTGACGCTGGCAACACAGGCTCTACTTCTGTGAACCATTATTAATGGGGGGATTACCACCTCTTATGATTTTCTTTTTGATTTGGGTTTACTTTTTGATTTGGGTTTATTTTTGGTTTCTTGTTTTTTAATGCCTTTTGCTTTTTCAGTTGGGGGATAGGGTTCGCATTTAATTTTTAAAGTATATGTAGTCGTTGCTGTAGCCTTGCCTATAACGGTACGTGGATGTGTCGCTGAAGCTGTTACTACCACTCCCGTAATGATCTTACGGAAGGTGACATCTCCTGACTTACATCCATTACTAACACATCGTGCTGCTGCCTCAGCCTTTTTTAAATCCATAACATCTTCTGAGATTAATAATGCAGATCTCTTGTCATTTACCCCTACATGATTTTGGATATTTATTACAGTGACTTGAAAAGAGCCGGTGCAAGTGGTAGTTCTACCACACACATAAGGAGAACACGTCTCTTGTTCATTCTCCACAGTATATTTTACGCCTTGGGTACTCAGACTAGTACTCGTTTTCTTTGCCATGTTATTAGCTCCAGAAATAATATTAAAGCAATATGTTTAGAAAATCCTTAATGAGGATATGCTGTTGCCTTTATTAAAATCTATATACTTATAGAGTACTAAATAGTAGAAGTCAAGAAGTTCCAAGGAAAATATATACCAGAATCGATAATATAAAAAACGGCAGCAATTTTCTCGTTTGGTTTTATCGATTTGAGTGGGCCTGCTTGGGTTGCTGATCCTGAGTTTTGAGGAGCCGTGGAAGATACTGATTGAAGCCCACTGGACGGCGGGGACGTTCATGCGCTTCTGGGTGGTGCTGATCTGTGTGGTCCTGGGGCTGAGTGTCTATTTTGCGGACCGCCATTGGTCATTTTCTGAAAATGCCGGAGGGGTTTTTAAACGGCATTTTTCCACCTTTGGGTTCTCAGGATTTTTCGTCTTGTCTACTTTCCTGGTGCTTGCCTCGCCCATCGCTGATACCCCCGTTTTGTTACAGTGTATTACAAATCTGTTCCTGGTCTTTACGGGGATCTGGCTCATTGTGCGCGCCGTGCATGACACCCTGACCCACTATTATTATCTCGGAATCGGCATCCTGATCTTAACGGCC
This sequence comes from Candidatus Manganitrophaceae bacterium, assembly GCA_012960925.1. Taxonomy (NCBI): domain Bacteria; kingdom Pseudomonadati; phylum Nitrospirota; class Nitrospiria; order Candidatus Troglogloeales; family Candidatus Manganitrophaceae; species Candidatus Manganitrophaceae bacterium. The sequence continues at coordinate 25,921 of DUAG01000038.1, read as the reverse complement.
TTCTTTCGGTACTTTGATCTCATTGGAGATTATCGCGGCGCGTCGCTTCTCTTCCTAGTTTGTGCGGCGATTCTATTCGGTGCCGCGCGTTATTGGCGTCACCATATTGTCACGACTATTTCTGGAGAACCGAGATAGGCTCCAGAGACGGGTTTAGGCCAAGGCCTTATCTATGATATCCAGCCCTTTTTCCAGTTCTTTTTCTGTGAGGGTGAGGGGCGGAGAAATTCGTACAACGGTATTTGTATGGAGTGTCCATCCGAGGATTAGGCCCTTATCCAGGGCCTTCCCCACGAAACCTGCTGTTGTATCCGCATCAGAAAGCTCAAGTCCGATCATCATGCCCTTCCCCCGAACGTCGCGGATGCATGAATGTCTCCGCGCAAAATCCCGCAAAGCGTCTTTAATCTTTTCTCCAAGCTGATCCGCTTTTTGCGGAAGGTCATTCTCCAGAATGACCTTCAGACTGGCCAAGCCGGCGGCACAGGAGACCGGGTGGCCGCCGAAGGTGGTCACATGAGACAGGGGGGGGTCGGTCGAGAGCGTTGCCATTATGTTGGGTGACGACACGAAGGCACCGAGCGGCATCCCCCCGCCGATGGCCTTGGCCAGGGTAATGATATCCGGAACAACCCCCCAATGCTCCAGGGCAAACAGTCTTCCGGTCCGGCCGAATCCGGTCTGAACCTCATCAAAAATAAGGAGTGCGCCAACCTCAGTGCACCGGGCCCGAAGTGCCGGCAGGAAGTCTTGATCCGGTATCCGAATTCCCCCTTCTCCCTGAATCGGTTCGGTGATCACGGCCGCGACCTGATGATCGATCTCACAAAGCCTGTTGGTCTCGTTGAAGGGAAGAAAGGTGATCCCGGGAAGGAGAGGTTCAAAAGGTTTTCGATAAATGTCACGACCGGTTACCGAACAGGCCCCCTGGGTGTCTCCATGATAGCTCTGCTCAAAACTGATGAAGCGTTTTCGGCCTGTATGTTTTTTTGCAAGCTTCAGTGCCCCTTCATTGGCCTCCGTCCCGCTGTTTGTAAAATAGACTTGTGAGAGAGGTCCGGGAAGGACCGTGGCCAGTTTTGTGGCGAGATCGACCTGTGCTGCCTGAACGTACTCTCCGTAAACCATCACGTGCAGATATCTCTCTGCCTGTTTCTTGATCGCTTTGACGACGGCCGGGTGGGTATGCCCGATATTGGCGACACCGATTCCAGAAATGAAATCAAGATAGTTTTTTCCATTTTTTGTCGTAACGGTTACGCCTTCGGCGTGGTCAATCTCCAGGCCCATCGGATGGGGAGAGGTCTGGCAAATGTGTTTCTGGAAGTTTTTCCGCCGGGAAGTCATGTCTGTTCCCAGTCGACAAAGCGGAGGAAATTGGCGAGGCGAAACCGGCCGTCATGGTGCCATGTGATTGGTGGCATCTGCATTTTCCCAATCGCACAGATTCGTGACGCCCCCATTTTCACGATGGCTGGAATCAGCTCTGGCTGCCGTTTCTCCGGAATGGCAATGCCGATCGCCTGAAGAATGCTACGGATCGGTTTGAGATGGGAAACGATCTCGGTTAAATCGTGAACCGGTTTTACCCAGATTGTCCTGGAGAGAGGCGAGGACAAAAAGTGTGGGTCCGGATCATAAAGGACCGTCCAGTCGACCCCCTTTGGACTGGAAAAAACCTTTCCCCCCCGCAAGGGGAGAGACCCCCGTAATTGCTGAATATGCGCGGCGATATCTGGCGGAGTTTCCCCCTTCGGAAGCCGGTTTGAAACAGCATAAAGGGCCTGAGACAGCCACTGCGCGAATTCAAGGGGGGTGTGGCTGCCCAAGGATTCGACATAATAAAGGTGGGGAGAGAGGCAGCCCATTTGATCATAGAGGGCGATATCGATGGCGGCTTGATCTGCAACTTCCTTTCGGATCGATTCACGTGCGATGACGCCCAAACTGAGCCGGTGTCCATGAAAGAGGGTAAGCGTGGCCGGGGGAATATTCTCCCGGACCTTTGCAATTGTTTCATCGCTCCCGTAAACGATTGCTAGGTCGGCCCTTTGGAAGGCAGCCCGGGTGATGTCAGTGTTGTTATTATCCCAGGTGAGGATGGCCATGCTTTCGGCGAGTTCCGGTCGGATCTGATGCAGTGACCTGGCAAAGAGGACTGGCAGGAGAAGTTCGTCCATGCTAACTTTTGCCAGGTTGGCTGACTTTGCCAGGAGACCGCAGACCAGGCTGACGATTGCTGTCCCAGAAATATTCCCGGGGAGGATATGTGTAATCAGCCTCGGTCCGATCACGCGAGTGAATCCAACCCCTTTTCTCTTAGGCCTGAATCCGTCACAGAGGGCCGGATTGCCCAGTTCTTCTTCAAGAAGGTGGATGAGGACGGGCCGGGTCAGATTTTTAAAAAGGTCATCCAGGATAAAGCGGACCATTTCTTTTGAAACCCCGGATGCGAGAGGCAGGAGTGATTCTGCTTCCTTTCGGATCGGATCCTTTGGGTCGAGCCAACGTTGGGCGGCGGTGTCAATCCAGTCGATGATTTTGAAGATGGGCTCTTTAGAGAGCCTTTCCCCGGCGCGGATCAGACGGTCAGAGATGTCGATTACTTCGTCCGCGGAAAGGACGGGGAGTTCTATGGAGAGATGATGGTGTTGGGTCTTTTTCTCCGCAATAGAGGTGGTCGGAAGAAAATATCCTTTCATCTTATTAAGGAACCTCTGAATAAGTAATGAATCATTTTAAGGGCAAAAATATCCTGCTTCTGCGTTACAAATCTTAAAAAATTGCGGGCTATGGCTTCCCGAGAACCATCCTCTACGATTTTTGCCTTGAATCGAAACATAAGATCTCCTGAAAAATGCAACCCAGACTTAATCAGAGGCTCCTAATCCTGAAAAGTGATATTCTTCTGAAGGAGTTCATCAATCATGATGGAACACCCTTTCTCTTCGGAACCCCCTGCACGGCCGAGCAGAACAAAACCGCCCTCAACCTCGCGTCCCAGATCTTCCGTCAGGAGCGCGGCGACGGAGTCGAGATTGGCCAGGTCGGTGTGGGCCAGGAGACCGACCTCTCCCTTTGGCGCAGGTTCTAGTGTCTCTGGAGAAAGGAGGCGTGTTCGTACCTGAGGCGGGGGGCGAAAGAGACGCGGCGCGCTTTCGCCTACAATACGATCATAAAATTGGGAGGTCATCTCGGTCATTCCATATTCGTTGACACAATTCTCATTCGGAATCCCCCAGTATTTCCAGGCCTTTGAATAGATCCACTCCTGCGGAACCTCCCGCGAACTCCCTTTGAACCCGCCGGTATCCATGATTCGGCTTCCAGTCGGTAGCGTACAGGTCCAACTATTCTCTTTACAAAAATCGATGAAGTGGACAAAAGAAAAAGAGGTCCCGATCAGGCAGACTGCTTCATCTGTTTCGGCCATTTCCCTGATCAGCCGTTCCGATTGAAGCTGCCCCTGTTCGATATAATAAGCGCTTTCTTTTGTCCCGAAGGCCTTCCGAACAACCTCCATCATGTACGAAAGAGAGGTCATGGGCGCTTCTTGAGGAGAGGGGGTAAGAATCATGAAACGTATCCGGTCAGATCGGGGAAGGAGGTGGCGTTTGAAATGTGCGAGGATTGCCTTTTTTGAGATTTCAATGTCGAAAAGGGGGTGGCAACTTCTTGTTTTTTGTGTTGTTCCGCTGGAATAAAAAAGGCGCTGCGCCTTTTGGATCGGTCGGCAGGAAAGCGCCGTATACTTAAAGGCTATTACGGGAATGGCCGGAATAGCCTCCCACGTCTTGACGGTTTCAGGGCTTTGATGTAGTGAATCAGAGAATTGGCGATACGGGGAATTGTGGCGGTACTGATGTCTGTAGAGAAGAAGGGCCAGCTCGTTGAAGAGCGGGTCAGACCCGGGGCCGGGCTCCATTTTCATGAGATGTATCAGTTTATTCCTCATGTCTGTTGAGATACACCAAGCGTCTTCCCCCTGTCAAGGTGAGACGGACAGAAGAAGGGAACCTCTGAATAAGTCATGAATTGTTTTTTCAGGGCAAAAATGTTCCACTTCTGCGTTGCAAATCTTGAACACGCATAGCAAGCGTGCGGAATTAGCGAGCGAATATCGATAAAGATCTTTTTCGTTTCGGGTCGAAGAATCCTCGCCTCCGAGGCGTGGTTCTTCCAAATAGCGGGCTATGGCTTCGCGAGAACCATCCTCTGCGACTTGCGCCTTGAATTGAAACATTTTATCTCCTGAAAAACTTACCCCAGACTTAATCAGAGATTCCTCAGGCAGCATGGGTTTCGTTGTTCTTCTGTTTCTCCTTGAATGTATCGAGGCCATTTGTTACGATCTCCACGTTTTCCAAGTAACCTTGACTGGAGAGGCAAGGGGATGGTTTGCCCCCTGGCCGTCTAGAGAGATGGTTTTTATGAACGAATTTTTTCAGGCCGTCCTCCTCGGTGTGGTGGAAGGGCTTACGGAGTTTATGCCGGTTTCATCAACGGGACACCTCATCGTGGCGGGTCATCTCCTCGGTTTTGATGGACCTAAGGCGGCGACCTTCGACGTGTTTATCCAACTGGGTGCCATCCTCGCGGTTGTATTTCTTTACAGCGATCGTTTCTTCAGCCTTCTTTCATTTAAAAAGGAGAACGGTTTCTCTGGACTGAATGGGCTGATTCTTCTGGCCCTGACAACCTCTCCCGCGCTCTTCTTTGGTGCACTGCTCCACCCGTTGATCAAGGAGCATCTTTTCAGCCCTATCACGGTGGCCATCGGTTTGGGTGTCGGGGGGGTGGTCATCCTTCTTGCTGAAGCCAGGCTCCCGGAGGTAAAGCGGTTTGGAGTCGATGCCCTGAGGTGGAAAGATGCCCTCTCCATCGGGTTTTTTCAGTGCCTGGCGATGTGGCCCGGTGTTTCCCGATCCGCCTCGACCATTGTTGGAGGCATGATGATTGGTATTGAACGAAAAACGGCGGCGGAATATTCCTTCCTGGCGGCCGTCCCGGTGATGTGTGCCGCGACGATTTTCGATCTTTACAAGAGTCGTTCCTTTTTGGAGCTCTCCGATATCCCCATTTTCTTTGTCGGATTCCTGGTTTCTTTTATCTCGGCGCTTCTTGCCCTTCGGTTTTTTATCCGCCTCCTGGGGAGGACGACATTAAAGCCTTTTGGATGGTATCGGATCGGCGCTGCCATTTTCATTTTGTATGTGTTCAGGTAAGCAAGGACCCAAGATCCTCGATTGGATCATGGGATAAATCGCATAAGTCGCCTGAAAGGCAAGGCCAGAGGCCATTTTGAGAGCGAGGCGTACTCACCCGTACGGTGAAGGAGCAAAATGACCGATAACATCAGGCGAATGGGTCTCGCGCCAGCCGTCGGCGGTTTCTAATTCCGCAATCGCGGAATTAGGGAAGGAGAATAAAACTGATCAAGATCCTAATGGTCGGAATCGGCGGTTTTTTCGGTGCCATCGCCCGGTATTCAATCGGAGTCTGGTTCTCCGGGAAGGAGAATGCTGCTTTTCCTTACGGGACATTTGCCGTGAACGTTAGCGGATGCTTTGTCCTGGCGCTGTTTGTGACCTTGATCACAGAGCGTTTTATTGTTCATCCCCATTGGAGGCTGTTGATCGCAGTTGGGTTTCTGGGGGCCTATACAACCTTCTCGACCTTTGAGTACGAAACAAATAAACTCCTGGAGGAGGGGAGCTTCTGGTTGGCCCTCCTCAACATGTTCCTGAGTTTGGCTGCTGGCATGATTGCGATACGCATCGGGATAGTGCTGGGCAGAAAAATCTAGAATAAGCGTTACGAATATAGATAGTCAGTCGATCATCTTGCTCAGGCCTGTCCACGTCCCAAACCACTTGTTTCCCTCCCGGTCAAACGCGATTGAGAAGACGTTATTATCGAGCAGGCCGTCTGCCGTGGTATAGGTAAGCCAGGTCTTTCCATCAAAACGGCTCACGCCTTTGTCGGTCGCGGCCCATAGGGTTCCTTCCCGGTCCACCTCGAGGGCATGAACAAAATTTCCACCGATGGTCCCATGACCCGCGGTAAAGGTGGTCCAGTGCTTCCCGTCGAATCTGGAAAGCCCGGCACCCCAGGTCCCGATCCATTTCACATTTTGGTGGTCCACGACGATATCGAGGACATAGTTTGGATTGGCCTGACGGTTATTCTTATGTTCTCCTCCGTGATGCCGCGGTTCGTTGTCGTCATAGGAATCGCCCAGTGTTTGAGGAGATCCGATGTCCCCACCGAGGCCGTCCAGGTGGGTATATCCGGTCCAGTTTTGTCCGTCGAAGCGGTTGACCCCCCCTTCCGTCCCGAACCAGAGAATGCCGTCCTGGTCTTTAGCGATTGCATAAACCCACTTGTCAAGCAGACCGTCTTTTTGCGTGTATGTTTTGAAGGATTTCCCGTTGAAATAGCTGGCCCCCTTCCAGGTGGCAATCCACATTGCGCCGTCCGACTCAAAAAGGATGTCGTAGACCCAGAGATCGCCCAGGCCTTTTCCTCTTGGATAGGTTGTCCATCGATGGTCATAGCTTATTTTACCTCCTCCGTAGGGGGTGTATGTGAGCCATTCTCTGCCATCATATCGGGAGAGTCCGCCGCCGTACGTGCCGATCCATTTCACCCCTTGAGGATCAATCGCCACTTTAAAGATGCCCCTGGCAAGAAGCCCGTCTGTGGAACGAATGGTGAAGATTTCGTACTGGTCCGGTGTTCGAGTATCGTACCGTATAATCCCGGAGGGGAGACCCAGCCAGAGATGGTTCCCATCAAAGGCCATACTCTTCACCCTGCCGCCTGTTTCAAAATTAATAAAACGGGGCCGGGGCGTGGGCACTGGAGGAGGAGTAGGGGGGGCAACTGTGGCGCAGCCAGCCAGGTAAATAATCAAGATTAGAGTGGCAAGATGGAGCCGGTTCAACAAGAATAAATACCTATTTTCTTTGACAAATATCGAATATAGAGGTATTCTACATGACGATCAACTTCTTTACAAGCGTTTCGTGGGCGGATAGCTCAGTTGGGAGAGCGTCGGCCTTACAAGCCGAAGGTCACAGGTTCGATCCCTGTTCCGCCTACCAAGGCTGAGCAGGGGCAGATATTAATGTCTGGAGCGGGGCCGTAGTTCAGCTGGTTAGAACGCCGGCCTGTCACGCCGGAGGTCGCGAGTTCGATCCTCGTCGGCCCCGCCAAATTAACAAGGGGTGATTCTTCACTTCTGACCGAAAGCAGTGTTTTCGAAGGAGAGGTTCTGTTGGACACGGGTTTTTCTTTTGTGAGTTTGTTTCTTGAAGCCGGTATTGTCGCAAGGCTGGTTTTGGGGACACTTCTTCTTGCATCAATCGCCTCATGGGCGATCATTTTATTCAAGTGGATTGGCCTGAGAAAGGCCGAAGCTGACAATCGCCGGGTACTGGAACTTTATGCGAAGGCCGAGGATTTACTGGACATAGAGAGAGGGTGTTCGGGACAGGAAAGAGGGTCTTTCGGTGCTGTTCTTGAAGAGGCCTTTGGGAAGATGAAGCATTATCTTTCTGCGGTGAAAAGTGGCCAACCTTTTTCTGAGAATGGAAATCGACCTCCAAAGCTATCGGTCATTGAACGGACTCTTCAAAGTGCCATACAAGACGAGATGAGTTATCAGGAAGGCTATCTTCATCTTCTGGCAACCATGGGGAATACCGCCCCTTTTCTTGGGCTTTTCGGGACGGTCTGGGGAATTATGGGGGCGTTTCAGGAAATCGGGCGGCAAGGATCTGCAAATATTGCTGTTGTCGCACCCGGTGTGGCGGAAGCCTTGATCAATACGGCCGCCGGTCTTTTTGTGGCGATTCCTGCAGTTGTTGCCTATAATATTTTTGTAGTGAAGCTCAGAAAAATGCAGACCCAGTTAGAGATCTATGCCTCAGACTTCCTGTCGCGCGTAGAAGAAGCGGTGGAAACCCCGGTCGAACATAAGGTTGTATCCTAAAGGAAAACGAGATGATCACAAGCTCAAGTCGACATCGTGAACTGGTGGCGGAGATCAATATCATTCCATTGGTTGATGTGATGTTGGTTCTTCTCATTGTTTTTATGATTACGGCCCCCCTCCTCTATCGTGGAATGGACATCAAACTCCCCCGGGCTGCGACAAACAGTATCACACCCACGGAGAGAAAAATATTGAGCGTTGAGAAGGACCGATCCATCTATCTCGATAAAGAGGAAGTTGGTCTGGTCAAACTCGAAGAACGCCTCCGAGCATTAAAGGGAATATCTCCGGATGTTTCGCTTTATCTTCGGGCCGATCGGGATGTCCCTTATGGGACGGTCGTTCAGGTCATGGACTTGATCAAGCGGGCAGGTATTTCCCGCCTCGGGATCGTGACTGAACCGCTTCCGAAAGAAGCCCTCCCGCGATAAACTCCGGAAGCCTTCGAATGCAAATGATGCCTATTCGTTATCCCTCTATCACAGAATGCTCAAGGCCGCATCAGTAAGTGATGCGCCCTTTTTATTGCAGTACCGGTGACAAGGGGCGGGCATTGTTATAGAATAGTAGTGTGCCCTCTGGTATTGATTGACGTAAGGGAATCCTTCTCTGCAGGGGTGTATTCTTGATGAATAAGATGTCGGTGAATAGGGGGCAAGCTGCCTGGGGATTCCCTCTGGAGGATAGTGTGCGTCACCGTGATGGCCTTCCTAGAATGATGGCGATCTCCGTTGTCATTCACCTCTCTTTTTTCGCACTCATTATGGCGGGGGAGCGTTGGGCCATTCGCGAATCTCCGCTTCAAAGCTACCAGGTGAGTCTTGTTTCTCCCAGCGTTGGGATCTCCTCGCCCTCAATTACCAAAATCCAGGGAAAGCGTGTTCGATCCGCCGCGGGTCCCGCGTCATCCAAACCTCGGGCGGTTCGGGTGTCGCGTCCTGCGCGTGCGTCTAAAACTCCTGTGAAACCGGTTCTCCCGGCGACTGGTTTTGCGGCCCCTTCCAAGTCCGGGACAACGCCTTCATCCTCCCAGACTTCGAGTCAGGAAGTTGTTCCGAGAACATCATTAAAGGTGCCTCGTAATGCGGACGATGATCCTGAACGCCTGGAAGAGTGGTGGAAGAAAAAAGTCAGATCGATCAAGGTCCCGTCCAAGGCGGCTCAAAGCCGGGCAAAGCGATCCTTGACCCCTCAAAAGAGGACGAAAAAAATAGAGATAAAACAAAAAACACCGAAGATTCAGATCGGCCGAAGTCTAAGCCCGGTCTTCCCGGCGGCACAAGGTGAGCAGGAGAGGTCTGCATCCATAGATGCCGGAGGAAATCAATCGGGTCTTATTCTTCCAGGCGAAGAAGGTGCATCCGATCCTGTTTCTTCTGAAGGTTTGATTGAGGGTTCATCTTCTGCTCAACCGGGCCCGGACTCGTCGGGCATGATAAGGCACTCTGGAATTATTGGAGGCGGTGGCATTAGTGGAAGCGCAGGTGTTATTGGAGGCGGAACGGGAGGGACAGGGAACGTCGGTCTTCAGTTTCCAGCTTATTTGCAAAAAATGGAGAATAAGATCAGCGGCGTGTGGGCGCCTCCTCCGGTTTCCTTTCAAGGGGAGCCTGCCAACGTAACCATTCAGTTTAATGTACTGAAAAATGGTCATGTGGAACGTGAGTCGATTCAAGTTGAAAAGAGCTCTGGAGATCCCTTTTTCGATCAGGCGGCGATGCGCGCCGTTTATGGAGCCGACCCCTTTCCCCCGTTTCCAGACTTCCTTTCGGAGGATCGCCTGAGCATCCATTTTAACTTTACCATGTTGGAGAATTCCTAGTGACGGGGCCGAGACTTTTACTCCTGGTGGCCCTTTGCCTCTTTTTAGGAGGCACAGATTTAAAGGCTGCAGATGTCTTTTTGGGGACGAGCCGCGTTGGTTTTGAGAGGATTCCTTTGATGATCTTACCCCTCCAGGGGTCTCCAGAGCATGCTGAGGTCCTGCTCTTAACGGAGACCGCACTCAATTCAGATCTGGAGCGTTCACGCCTTTTCCGTGTTATTGACCCGGGTACGATCGGTCTTTCTGATTCAACAGGCAGGGCACCGGATTCAGCCGTGATGCGAAAGGCGTCTGCGAAGGGCGTTCAGGCCCTGGTCTGGGCCAGGCTTCATCAAAGCGGGGATGATTGGGTTCTGGAAAGTTATGCCTATGAGACGGCCAAGGGGGAGCAGGTCATCGGCGTCAATATTATCGGAAGCAGGAACGCCATCCGTGCAATGGCCCATCGTTTTTCGGACAAGGTCGTTCAGCACTTTACCGGGGAGAAGGGGATTGCAGAGACGAAGGTGACTTTTGTCTCTGATCTATCCGGGAAGAAAGAGGTCTACATTATGGACTATGATGGACGAAATCCAAGGCGCATTACGATGGATCGGAGCATCGCTCTTTCACCCCGATGGTCATTCAATAGTAAAAAGATTACCTATACCTCTTATCGCAGCGGAAATCCGGATATCTACCTCATTGATTTGACGAATGGACTTCAGACAAGCCTCGTTTCCTTTCCAGGTCTGAACTTTTCGACAAGCTGGTCTCCTGCGGGAGATCGGATTGCCTATGCAAGCACAAAAGATGGCAATGCCGAGGTTTATACGATGAATCCGGATGGGACTGGGCATAAGCGCTTGACATTTAACGCGGCGGACGATCTTTCTCCGAGTTGGTCTCCGACGGGGAAGCAGATTGCCTTTACCTCGGATCGGGGTGGGGGGCCTCAAATTTATATAATGGATGCCGATGGGATGAATGTCCATCGATTGACGTTTATCGGGAAGTACAACACCTCGCCGACATGGTCTCCGAAGGGAGACTGGATTGCTTACACCTGCCGGGATAACGAAAAAAGATTGAAACTTTGTGCCGATCGGGCGGATGGACAACAATCGATTCGGATCACGGAGAGTGGCCCTTGGGATGATGAATCCCCCTCTTGGGCTTTGAATGGGAGAGATCTTGTCTTTACATCCAATCGGACAGGTAAAAACCAGATTTTTTCGATTTATTTGGATGGTACGCGCTTGATCCGTTTGACTTCCAGCCCTGCGAATAATACCAGCCCATCCTGGTCACCCAATTGATGTCACGGAGCATAAAATATCTTTTTAGCCGTCCTTATTTCCCTTTGGATTCTTCACTTGTGTTGTTTAAATAGATATGGTATTGACTAGCGTTTGACTTTTTTAAAATGTGTGATGAAAAATAAGGAAGCTCTGATTAAGTCTGGGTTGAATTTTTCAGGAGATAAAATATTTCGATTCAAGGCACAAATCGCAGCGAATAGCCTGCTATTTTCAAGATTTGAAACGCAGAATCGGGACCTTTTTGTCCTGAAAAAACAATTCATGACTTATTCAGAGCTTCCATATATAAGGGAGGGAGATAGGTGAAGCGTCATTTGCTTAGAGGGCTTTCTTCTTTTGGCCTGGTTTCAATGTTTGTATCATTCTTGGTCGTCACAGGGTGTTCCAAGAAGATTGTACCCGTAGAGGGTGCATCAGGGCTTGCACCGGATTCACCCTCTGAAGTGCTCACCCGTCGTACCCCTGGCGAGCCGGAGGCGGAGCGTAAGTTGAAGGATTCCATCGGCGAAGAGAGAGTTTCGCCAACAGAGGGATTTTCATTTTTTGAGGAGACGACTCCAGGAGGAGCCGGTGAGGCGGATGAACCATTCATTTTTGCCGACCGGTCTTCCCCTTCAGAGATGACTTCTTCGTCTGGAGATCCTGATCGGCTTCAGGATGCTTTTTTTGAGTTTGATCAGTGGGTTCTCCAACATGATGCGAGGGCTGCTATGGAACAAAATGCACGTTGGCTTGAGGCGCATCCGGAAGCACGAATCCAGATTGAGGGGCATTGTGATGTTCGGGGTACGGATGAATATAACCTGGTGTTGGGTGAACGTAGAGCCAAGGTCGCAGTGAGTTTTCTGGTGAGTATGGGTGTGGACCGATCGAGGATTTCATTTATTAGTTTCGGTGAAGAGAAGAACAGTTGCAGCGAAAAGAATGAGGCTTGTTATAAAAAGAACCGGCGTGCGCATTTTGTTGTCCTGGAAAAGTAATGTCTTTATGGGTAGCGGGTCTTTAAATAGGTGCTGTGAGTGCTACCTCGCCTCTGCTGGATGCGGTTTCGGTATCGACTTGAATAGCGTAATAGGGGTTTGTCGATGAAGCTGTGGTTTTCCCTCTTCATGATGATGGGAATGGTTCTGTTGCATGGATGCGGCTATACCGTGAGGATGGTTGCTCTTGAAGAGGAGCAGCGGGAACTCCAGGAAAAAAAGAGCTTGGAGGGAGATGTTGCTCGGCTCCAGGTGGATTTAAAGAAATTGAGAAAACAGAATCGTCAGGCAGCGATCATCCTCAAGGAGGAGATTTCTAGGAATGGTACGCTTTTCAAGGCAGGTCTAAAGGATAGTCGTAAAGAGATCCTTGGCCTTCAGAAAGGCCAGACCGATCTCAATGTACGAATGGATGAAGCCACTTTTCAGTTCAGGGGTGTTCAGGGTCACTTTGAGGAGCAAGACCGACTGTTCTCAGCGCTTTCCCATCAAGTTGAAAATGTGGCATTTCGGGTCAATAAACATGGAGAGTCGAAAGAGAAGTTAACTAAGCAAGTGCGCAAACTTGAAAGCTTGCTACAGAGTCAGATGAGGATAGTGGATGCTTTGAAAGAATCACTGCGGAGACAGCTTGATGCGATTAGCCTCGTCGATCGTAATCTTCGGAAGGTGTCGAAAGAACAGGAGAAGAGCCTACAAGTCGTATCGGATCAGGCTTCTGAGTTGGCGGAGAAAATTCCTCCTGTATTAAATCGTCAATCTGTTCGTCTGGATGAACTGGAGTGGCAAGTCAAAAAGATGAGTAGTGAGGTCGATGTAAAACAGATTGATAAGGACTTGGCCACTTTTTCCAGGGCACTCGATACCTTGAAAAAGACGCTTGAACTTTTAGGAGGCCGGATGACAACAAAGCTTGATGAACAAGGGCGGCTCATACGGGATACGACGAAAAAAGTGAGGGGGATCGAGGCCAGGTTGACTCAGGGGGATCGACCGGCGTCCTTGTCGTCAAAGGCAAAGTGATCATTTTCTTTTCATGAAACGAAATTCTACATCATGATAAATATGTTGTAACGGTTCAGCGAGTAGCGCTTGAGGATCTTTTATCGACAGGCGAGTTCACCAAGCAAGTTATTCGGATGTATTCTATTTTGAATAAAGGAGGATATAAACAATGAGGCAGGGAAAATTTTTTTTATTGGTCGCTCTGGGATTGGTTTTTTCGTTAGGAGCTTGTTCAAAGAAGCTGACTCCGGTGTCAGGAACTGCAGGGCTGGGTGAAGAGCGTGTGGAAAGTACTTTCGGCGGGTTACAGGAAGAACGGACTCAGGGTCAAGGCGGTGCTCGGGAAAGTGAAGCGCTAAGCCAAAGAGAAAGACTATTTCAGGGAGAAGAGTCCACTGCAGGTTTGGAGGCGGAGCTTACGAAGAAGGTCATCGCAGATATATTTTTTGAGTTTAATGAGGCCTCACTCCGGAATGAGTCGAAAGAAATCCTCCAAAAAAATGCGGAACTCCTCATGAGCAATCCGGGAACATCCATTCAGGTACAAGGCCATACGGATGAGCGAGGGAGTGAAGAGTATAATCTGGTTCTGGGGGCGCGGCGTGCGAGAATCACAAAGCGTTTTCTGGAGGCCCTGGGGATTAATTCGGCCTTGATTAAAGTCATCAGTTATGGAGAGGAACGGCCTTTTTGTGTACAGAGTGAGGAACGGTGTTGGAAGCAGAACAGAAGAGCTCACTTCCTCATTCAATCTAAAAGGTAGAAGACTCTGCCAGTTGTGCTGACGGGTGGCTGATTCTAAAGAGGAATGGATGTCTAGCAGGATCAATATTTATCCCCTTGTCACCTGTAATTGTACTTGCCGAGGTTTAAAAGGATGTTCAAAAAGATAATCGTTTTGTCCTGTGGTTTTTTTCTCTTTTTCCTGATGCCGGGATGCGCCCTTCAATCAAACATGGTTGAGATTGAATATGATGTCGAGGCGCTGAGAAAGCATCGCTGGGAGCTTCAAGGGCGTCTTGAGCATCTTGAAAAGAAAATGCGCGAGGTCAGTTCGGGAGGACTTACTGACAAGAAGAAGCAGTCTGCTGAGATGGTTGTGCAGGTTGATGATTTGAAGACGGACTTCCAGGTTCTTTCTGGTTTGGTTTCCGAAGACAGGCACCACTTTTCCGGCATCAGTAAACGGATGGAGGATCAGTCATTCCGGGCACAAGATCTTTTAAACCGCCTAGAGGATCTGGAATCTCGTCTTTTTGCAGTTGAAGCAAGCGGATTTCCTAAAAAAGGCCAGGAATTTCATGAAGAAAGGACGGTACTACCTGGCAAGAAGATCAAAATTCTAGGCCTTGGGAACGTTTTGTCTCCAACGGAGGCCTATAATCTGGCGTATAACGATTATCTTAAAGGAAATTACGATCTTGCGATTATATCTTTTAAGAACTTTAGTGACCAGTACCAGAAATCGGCTCTGATTCCTCAATCGATTTATTGGACAGGAGAGAGCTATTATGGGAAGAAATTCTTTTCGAAGGCAATCGAGTACTTCGATCGCCTTCGAAAAGAACATCCCAGGAGTGAAAAGGTGTCAAGTGCTTTGCTCAAGATCGGGTTTGCCCACCTGGAACTGGGTGATCGTGTGAAAGCACGGATTCATTTAAAAAGGGTCATCGAACAATTCCCTAATTCAAATGAGGCACTTCTGGCTAAAGACCAACTTGCCGCCCTGAACTGAGGATTTTCTCCTTCCCTATATCTTAATTATTGAAACCGGGTCTGGAAAATTGTGCCAAAGATCAATATTCTTTCTGAGAGCCTGGCCAACAAGATCGCAGCGGGTGAGGTTGTTGAGAGACCGGCCTCTGTCGTAAAGGAGTTGGTCGAAAATGCGATTGATGCCAAGAGCCAACGTATTTTTGTCTCCGTATTGGAAGGCGGACTTCGACTGATCCAGGTCGAGGATGATGGTGAGGGAATGGATCAGGAAGATGCCTGTCTCGCCTTTCAACGGCATGCAACGAGCAAGGTTACTGAGGAAAAAGACCTATCATCCATTATGACCCTGGGTTTTCGCGGGGAGGCCCTCCCAAGCATAGCCTCCATCTCGAACATTCGCTTGAGAACCTGTCCTGCCGGTGCATTAGAGGGCTCTGACCTAAGCCTGGAAGCGGGGAAGATACAATCCATCAAGGTCACGGCTTCGGCCCAGGGGTCTAACTTTGAGATCAGAGACCTCTTTTTTAATGTTCCGGCGCGCAAGAAATTTCTCAAATCGACGCAAACTGAACTCAGCCATATCAGCGGAGTACTGTTTCAAATCGGCCTGTCCTATCCCTCCATTCATTTTCGTTTGACCCATGGAAGCAGACGTCTTCTCGACTGTCTGCCCGTCCCGGATCTAAAGTCTAGGATTTCACAACTGATTGGCCGAAAGCCGGTTGAGCACTGCCTCCAGACAGAGGGAGGTGATATGGCCGGAGAGGGCATTTCCCTGCGGGCTTTTTTTTCCCGACCTCCGCTTGGGAAAAATCATCGGAAGGATCAATACCTCTTTGTAAATCAACGGCCCATCCGGAGTCCCCTTCTTGTTCATGCAATCTATGACGCTTATGCAAGCTATCTGATGAAGGGAGAACATCCCTTTTTTGTTTTATTCCTCGACATTGATCCTTCGCGGGTTGATGTCAATGTTCATCCGGCGAAGAGAGAGGTCCGCTTTCAAAATACCGATCTTGTCCATCAGACGGTTCGCCGAATTTTTCGGGAAGCCTTGTCCTCGGCGGGCGGAATTGGGTATGGGACGGATGTCCGCTCGGCATCTGGACCGCCTGATGCCCTGTCCTCTGCTTCGAGCCGACCCAGATGGCCGGGGAGTGAAGGCATTATCCGTAGCGAAGCGGGTTTGCGTTCTGATGCTTCAGGAGAGGGAGGGAAATGGCTCGGATGGCCCACATCATCCGAATCGGAGCGCGTAAGAGAGGCAGATAAAGTCTATCCAGAAACTCACGCCTTATTGCCAGACCCTTCTTTTTCGTCTCAGACTGCATCCTTGGGATCAACACCCCTGATTCGTCCCATCGGGCAGGTCTATGGTACTTTTTTGCTTGCCGAAGTGGATGGCTGCCTTGTGATTATTGACCAGCACACCGCGCATGAACGCGTCCTTTATGAGTCCTTACTGTCAGACTGGCGGCGCTTTCAGGCGTCGCAGGGACAAGCGGATTCAGCCTCCACTGTGTTTATCGAGGTTCAGCCGCTTCTCTTTCCACAGCAGGTTGATCTTCCGATATCCAGAGCGGGACTTCTCAGAGATTATTTGCCGCGGCTGGAAGAGCTTGGATTGAAGATTGAACCTTTTGGTGAAACAACTTTCCTGGTTCGGGCCGTGCCGGCTCTCCTGACCGAGATGAACCTTGAATCGTTTCTGATCGATCTGAGCGATGAATTGTCCGAGATAGAGGTTTCTTCTCAAGTGGATCAACCCATATTGAAGATGATCGCCTCCATGGCCTGTCACGGAGCCGTTCGTGCGCATCAGACATTGGCGCTGCCCGAGATTGAGTCTCTTCTTAAGGAATACTTTGAAAAGGGTTCTCCTCCGACTTGTCCTCATGGGAGGCCGATTTTACTAAGCTATCCCTTAACAGAATTAGAAAAGCTGTTCCGACGACGGTGAGTATTGTCATGCCACAAAAACTCAAGTTGTTTTGTGACAAGGCCTCAGAGACCAGGAAGCCCTGGTTTGTCATCGTCGGTCCGACCGCGGTCGGGAAGAGCCGGGTGACGGAGTTCCTGGCACAGGGACTCCGAACCGAGATCATCGTAGCGGACTCCATGCAGATTTATCAGGGCATGGATATCGCGACTGAAAAACCTTCTCTCGAGGCGAGAAGGCGTGTTCCACGTCATCTTATCGACCTCATTCCCCCTGACCAATCTTTTTCTGCAGGGGCCTACAAGAGAGCGGCTGAGGCCACGATTGCCGAAAGGGAAGGTCAGGATCAGATCATTTTGATTGAAGGAGGGAGTGGTCTCTACCTCAGGGCCTTGTTGGATGGACTATGGGAAGGTCCCCCTGCCGATTGGAAATTACGTAGTTCACTTCTTGAAAAGGAAAAAGAGGAAGAAAAGGGGACGCTCCACCGTATGCTTCAGACGGTTGATCCGGTTCTGGCTCAGAAGGTACACTATCGGGATCTCCGTAAGATCATACGCGCCCTTGAAGTGCATGCCTTGACCGGTCGCCGACTCTCCGAATTCCATGAAGAACATCGTCATCAAGCTTCCAGAGAATCACCTTTCTGGATGCTGGGTTTAAGGCGTGATCGAAAAGACCTGGTCCAGAGGATAGAAAGGCGTGTCGATCAGCAGATCACGTCTGGACTGGTCGAGGAAACAGCAGCACTGCTCTCATCGGGCCTTTCCCGGTCATTGCCGTCTATGCTTGGACTGGGGTACAGGCAGATTGTGCCATATCTAGAAGGGGAATGTTCACTGGAGGAGGCGGTTTCTTTATTGAAACGGGATATCCGCCGCTACGCAAAGCGTCAAATGACCTGGTTTCGCGCAGACCTCCGAATTGAGTGGATTGATCTTGCGCCGGAGGAGTCTGCGGATGAAACCGTTGAACGGATCAGAAACTTGAAGAATTACGAGATTATGATATAATCCGATCCAGTTTTATCCGTCTGATTTCAACAGAGGGGGGATTTGCATAGAGGAAGATCACCATGATAAAAAAGCCCGCGAAAAGACTTGGAATATCAAGAGAGCTTCCACAGGCGCGTATCGGTGTTATTGGGGGGAGCGGTCTCTATGACATGGAAAATCTTCAGGAGGTGAGAGAGGTATCGGTGGCCACACCCTTCGGACGGCCCTCTGGAAAGTTCATTATGGGGAGCCTCAAGGGTGTGCCAGTCGCCTTCCTGCCGCGTCACGGCCGGGGGCACACGATACTGCCGTCCGAGATCAATTACCGCGCCAATATTTTTGCGATGAAAAAGCTGGGTGTAGAACGGATCTTGTCTGTCAGCGCTGTCGGCAGCATGAAGGAAGAGATTGCTCCCGGAGATGTTGTTCTCCCGGGTCAGTTTTATGATCTGACCAAGGGGCGAAGAAGTACCTTTTTTGGAAACGGAATCGTGGCGCATGTGAGTCTGGCTGATCCGGTTTGTCCGGAGTTGACTGAAGTTGTTGCGATGGCGGGTCAGGATGTTGGGGCGACACTTCATCGCGGTGGAACCTATCTTTGTATGGAAGGGCCCCAATTTTCAACCCGTGCGGAGTCTGATATTCACCGGAAATGGGGGGTTTCTGTGATCGGGATGACAAATGTGACGGAGGCAAAGCTGGCCCGGGAAGCGGAAATCTGTTATGTGAGTATGGCGATGGCAACTGATTACGACTGCTGGCATATTGGCACAGGTCCTGTCACGGCAGAAATGGTCCTGAAGACGCTTAAGCAAAATGTGGCCCTCTCCAAGAATATGATTCAGGCCGCTGTCGGACGGGTCGATTTAAAAAGAAACTGCCTTTGTGCGGATGCGCTGAAAAATGCCATTGTCACCGACCCCTCTTCTATCTCAAGAAAGTTGAAGAGTTCCTTAAGACCCATTATTGGTAAATATCTCTCATGAAGCAAGCGGTCATATTTTTAGGGTTTTTCCTATCGGGTTGCGTGTCTTTCTTTCCGGTTCCTTCCCATGAAGCCTTGCAGAATCCACCGCCGATGCTTCAGGAACGCTGGGAAACCGAACTCATCCATTCGGAGTTTTCTGTTGAGGCCTTGAACAAAAATGGGATGGCCCTCTTTGCCATTTTGGAGAGAGGGGCCCCCGATGGTTTGCGTCAGTCGGTTGCTTTCGAGGTTTTTCAAGGGCTTCGTTCTTTTTTTCCGGACCTTCGGGTGATTCCAAGAACGGATGCAGTCAGGAAAATAAAAAGCGCAGAGAAACAGGCGGAATATAAAGCGTTTTTTCGCCGTTATCAGGAAGGCAGGTCGATGGATGTGGATGGCCTGAGAGAATGGGGGAGGATAGAGGAGGTTCGTTATCTTTTTATCGGTGAGATTCTCTTTAACGATAAGCATACTGCGACCCGGACGATGCAGAAGGCAGAAAGGGGCGTCGGAGGTTTGATCTCGGTTTTTTCTTCCGGTCCGAGTCACATCCCTGTTACGGTCTATAAACGGGTCTCTCTTCGGGGAGAACTCTGGGACAGTGAGTGTGGAAAGGCCGTATGGATCGGGACCAGTCAGTCCGAAGTCACCGAGCCCGGAGAAAAAGAGCGTGTCCGCGTTGAAGACATCCTAAACTCAACGAGCCGCAACCTGATTGCGGCCCTGGATAAGGCTTTGAAAAAAAATCTGGGAAGCAGTAAGCCAAAGAATTGCTAAAACGAAGTATTTAGATCTGGATAGGTCACAAAGGAGAGAGATGAGTTTATTGGTCGTCGGTTCCGTAGCGTTTGATTCTGTGAAAACCCCTTTTGGTGAGGCCGATGAGGTTTTAGGGGGGTCCGCGACATATTTTGCGACCTCGGCAAGTTATTTTACAGAGGTCCGGATGGTCGCCGTGGTGGGCGAGGATTTTCCCGACTCACATCTTCAGTTTCTGAAGGAGCGCGGTATTGATACGGACGGGGTGGAACGACAGCCGGGTCGAACATTTCGGTGGCGAGGTGAATATGGTTTTCACTTGAACGAGGCGAAGACTCTTGAGACACAGCTCAATGTGTTTGAGACCTTTCATCCCAGGCTTCCGGCAACATATTCAGACTCACCCTTTGTTTTTCTGGCCAACATTGATCCCGAACTTCAGTTGGATGTTCTCAGGCAGGTCAAGGATCCGAAGCTGGTGGCATGTGATACGATGAATTACTGGATCGAGGGAAAACGAGCTGCCTTGTTAGAGATACTGAAAGAAGTTGATATCCTAATGATCAACGATGGTGAGGCGCGTGAGCTTGCAAAAGAGTTCAACCTTGTGGCGGTAGCCAAGAAAATTCTCGCTCTCGGTCCGAAAATTCTTGTCATCAAGCGGGGGGAATATGGTGCCTTGATGTTTAATGGTCAAACCATGTTTGCCGCGCCGGCCTTTCCCCTGGAGTCCATCTTTGATCCAACCGGTGCCGGAGATTCCTTTGCTGGAGGGTTTATGGGTTACCTCTCCAAGAATGGCGCGGTGAATGATGTCACCATTCGACAGGCGGTTATTTATGGAAGTGCGATGGCCTCTTTCAATGTAGAAGCCTTCAGCCTTGATCGCCTGCGTTCGTTAACGGCAGATGATATTGCCAGTCGATACAAAGAATTTAAGGCGCTTACCTTTTTTGAGAGCCATTAATCTTGAACCCGTATAGCTATCAACCCCGTTCTTCCGATAATAAGCCAGAGGTGTCATGAACACGCAAAGCGAGCGCAGTCGCCATCCCTTCGGGGCAGGGTTCTTTAAATATAGAGTGTGGTTTGTCCTGGTCTTTCTTCCGTTCTGGGTCGCTTGCGGTATGACAGAAGCACGACTCAAGAAAGAAAAGGACTCCACGGCGCACTACAAATTTGGCATTGCGTATTCACGGGATATTCCTCCAAATCTTCAGAAGGCCTATATCGAGTTCCAAAAGGCCGTTAAGCTTGACCCCCGTAACCGGGATGCGCACTACGCCCTTGGGGATGTTCACTTTAAAAGAGAGGACTATGCTGAGGCCATCGTGTCATTCAAGAAAACACTTTTGATAGATCCAAGGTTTTCCGAAGCGCATAACTACATGGGAACGGTTCACGAAAGACAAGGAAAATTTGAAGAGGCGATCGGCGAATATCACAAGGCTCTCGAAAATACAGAGTATGCCACCCCGCAATTCCCCCATTGGAACTTAGGATCTCTCTATCTCAAACAAGAGAGATATGACGATGCCCTGAGGGAGTTTAAGGATGTTCTCCGGTTTGATCCTGAAAGTATTGTTGCGCACAACGGGCTGGGAAAGGTGTATCACCAAAAGGGGAGACTCAAAGAGGCGATTACTTCGTATCAGGAGGCATTGCAGATAGCACCGGCTTATCTTGATGCACATTACAACCTGGCCTTTTCGTACTTGAAAACAGGTTCTAAGGATTTGGCTGCGAAGGAGTTTAAAAAGGTGATCGAGTTGTCGCCTCAGAGTCAGTCGGCGCAGGAAGCCGAAAAGTTTTTGGATGCCCTCCAGTAACGATAAAAACACGATAACATAGCAGGCCTGATGGAAAACCTGGGAGACTACCTCCAACAAGCGCGGAAAGCGAAAAAACTGTCGATCGACGAGATGGCTGGCCGAACCCGCATCTCGCCCCGGTTTATTCGGGCGATCGAAGAGAATAGGTTTGACCTTCTTCCCAATATGGTTTCGGCGAAGGGCTTTGTAAAGGGTTACGCCCTATGCCTGGAATTAGATATTGACGAGGTCCTTGATGCATTTTCGGAACTTGTTGAATCAGAAAAACCGCGAAAGGGAAGAGGAGCAGAGGATAAACCCCCTCCGTATATTCAGGCAGGGAGGCCTGATCGTCTTCCGTTTCCATCCTGGACGGTCATGTCTGTGGGTGCTCTAATCCTGTTTTTGCTTATTCTCACCGTCGTCCTTCCCAAGAAAGGTGTGGAAGAAGATGAACCCTCTTCTCCTGAAACAACCTCCTTGGAAGAAGTCATTTCTCCTGAGGTGCCTCAGGTGCTTGGACCACCCGTTCTGGAAACGGGTGATCAGGATGGAGAACTTTCAGAGGTAGGGGATGTATCTGAGGAAGAAGAAAACCCTTTGCCAGAAGCGGGAGAAGAGCTTCCTCTTACGGCTACGGCACCGTTATCAGACCATGACTCTGGTCAGAAGCCTGATGACACGCCTGATCTGATATCAGATGAACCTGCGACTCCTTCCGTCCTGCTTGTCGAGGCAGTTTCCTCCTCTTGGGTGCAGGTCACCCTTGATGGGGATGAAATACAAGAGGCCATGCTCCAACCGGAAGACACGGTGCGTTGGAGAGCGAAGGAGTCGTTTTTTTTGACGCTTGGGAATGCAGGTGGCGTACGTGTTTATCTGGATGGAAAAGATCTTGGTCCGATGGGACCGATTGGCAAGGTTGTTCGAAAAAAGATCATTATTTCTGAAGCCTTGTCCGAGTAAGAAGCACGTAACGACTCACACTTTCCAGTGCTAAGAACATTCGTTGCCGGCGTAGCTCAGTGGTAGAGCAGCTGATTCGTAATCAGCAGGTCGGTGGTTCAATCCCACTCGCCGGCTCCAGTAAAATCAATGAGTTATGGTGTTTTTCCCCTCTCATGTGAATGACCCCCTCAATCTTGGTTGCGGATAGTTGCGGATTTTTCCTCAGTTCTCGGTTTTTCCACAGGCTCATCAAGCCGATCAACTGCCTGTTTGTTGCTCCCAGGAACCAAGTGTCCATACAGATCAACCGTGACCTGAATACTGCTATGTCCCATCTGGTCTCGGATATAAGCGAGACTCTCGTTATTAGTAATCAAGCGACTGCAAAAGGTATGGCGGAGGTCGTGTATCCTGATCCGCCTGAGTTCAGCCTTTTCAAGTACCTTGTAAAAGACCCGGCTCCTAAGATTATCCGGGTCTAAGATTCCACCAATTTCATTGGGAAATACCCATTGAGGTCGTTTCTTCCCATTTACCGCTGCCTCTAATTCCAAGGTTGTTAGGTGATCCTTCAAGACCTTCGCAAGCCCCTTTGACATATCGACCCTTCTAGTCTTGCCATTCTTAGGTGTGGTTAATTGTCCATTGGTCCAGTTTTGCCTTATCTCGATGAAGCGTCCATGAAAATCAAGATCACCATGCTGAACCGCAACCGCTTCACCGATCCGGCAACCAGTCCTCAAAAGGAAGAGAAATAGTGGATAGAAGCGGGGCTTATACTCCTGTACGGTTTGCAAGAATATCGTTTCCTCTTCATGGGTAAAAGGATTGATGTTATCCCGCTTTCCACGCATCTTCATGAACTTACTTGGACGCAAAGCCGGATTGTGAGCAACGATGTCATCATCAATTGCCGATGTGAAGATAACCGATAACGTGCCGAGAATAAGCCGAACAGTACTGGGAGAAGAACCTGCTTTTCGTTTCTCAATGGCAAGCTCCTTGACCATTTTCCGGTTGATCTCACTTAGCGCCATGTCTCCGAGTGCCGGAAGAAGATGTTTGTCTAAAAGCCCCTTATAACTTCGGCAGGTTGTGTGTTTAAGTCCTCTTGTTTCACAACCATCAATCCATTCTGAGGCGTATTCTTCTAATTTCGGCCCTTTATTGACCGGCTCCTTTACTATCCGATTGGGATCATCCAGAACCACTTGACGGATTGAGATATTCACCCCTTGTTTCTTGGCCGATGTTAGAACGTCCAACTTGGAAGCGATTTTTTCCGCTATCTTATCGGCCTCACGTTTGCCAGAGCGTATATATCTGGCACACCGCTTTCCCTTATAATCAGTAAAGATCCACCACTTCCCGCTCCCAAGCGGTCTCTCTCTCACCTTGACGCCCATTGCTTCCTCCTCTTCTAAGGTTTCGGTTCTTCCACCAATTTACTTACTGTGATTCCTAGTCCCTTTGCAAGCCTCTTGAGAGTACTCAATGATGGATCACAATGGCCATTCTCGACGTTGGAAAGGAAAGTCTGGCTCATATTGCATTTGGCGGCCAATTCGCGCTGTGAAAGTCCTTTTTCCTTACGAATAGTCTTTAACATCATGATACTCTATTTAGTATCAATCTATGAATGGAAAAGTCAAGACGAAAATTAAGAGGTGACCTGTTGAAGTACATCGTCAATGATATGTTCAAGGTCGGTATGCTGTTGGGTTACATGGAAGTTCATCATCCAGCGGTCAAATTCGTCAACCTTAACTAAAAGCTTGCCTTCAATGCGGAAATGGGGGAGGGGATTACTATTGTCAAACAATCGATATCTTAACCACCGAACCGAGCAGGATGAATAGGCTGATAGAGCCTTCAAGTCGAGGTAGGAAGGGATTAAAGCTATATTCTTGATCTCGGATTTCATGTTTAATAATTCCGAACTATCTTGGTCAAGAGATCTTGGGCCGGACCTGGGGGGTACAGGGCCGAGGGTGGACGAGGGG
Source organism: Candidatus Manganitrophaceae bacterium (assembly GCA_012960925.1). Classification (NCBI taxonomy): domain Bacteria; kingdom Pseudomonadati; phylum Nitrospirota; class Nitrospiria; order Candidatus Troglogloeales; family Candidatus Manganitrophaceae; species Candidatus Manganitrophaceae bacterium. The sequence goes on along the minus strand of DUAG01000038.1, from coordinate 1,673 downwards.
TAACGTTAGTATGGCCTCTCCATTGATTTTCTGGCAAAAAGGATTAATCTTCTCCCGCATGGTACACCCCTGATTCATCTTGAATGAGTTCAACTCCGGCAGCTTTCAATTCTGCCTCTAGGGCTTCTATACGGCCTTTTGTGGCCTTTGCCTCCGCTGCATTGGCTCTGGCATCAAAGATCATCGGCGTATTGGATTGCAGGGTTACTTTCTGGTTGTTCGTCCGATCAAGTATCGCCGTGACTGCAATCGGATTGACCTGCCTTTCCCCAGCTAGGATTTCATCGAGGTAGTTATTCAAGATCGCTCTCGACTTAAAGCCAATCGCGTGGAGTTCATTGAGTTCGCTTTTTTTAATAAGCTCCACCATCTGGGCTACGGCGGGATCATCACATTCTTTCTGCAAGTGCGTAATGACAGTATGGTGGCTTCGGCCTAGCGAGTTAGCAACGCTTGTCGGTGAATGGCCGAGATCAACCATAACCTTTGCATACGCTAATTCTTTTTTATTCAATTTCTTACCGGGCATTTCTAAGCATTCTCCCTTTTTTCAATATCACTTTTATTCAGCCATTCAACTAGAATTGAAGCAATGTCGCCGGTTAGAGGATGAGCCACAACGATCGTCCCGTCCCCAGGAACCATCTGAACAAGGCCCTTCATTGATCCTAGGATAGGGGAATTCCACTTAACTAATTGACCTACGGCTAGTCGCAAAGAAGGTTTCTCTACCATCCGAAGAATGCCCTTTTTGATGAACGGTTGAGCATCCTCAAATTCGGCTGTGAAGGTCTCTCCAGGTTTGTAAACTTTTAGCCCTTGTGATGTGTTTAATCTGACAGGCTTCTTGATTGGTGTTAGGGTGATATTCATTTATCTCCCAAAAAGGCTGATCTCTTCAATATTCGTTTCTTCCCCTATAGAGGTGGGTTGGGAAAGAAACGAATCCGAATGGCTTGGACGCCGATAAGTGTAGGGGCTACCCCGTTTTCCTTCACCCCCACGTATGGCTTTTCCCTTTTCTCTCAGCTCTTCCACCGTCCTCCGGACTTCTTTCTGTGTTAGGCCAGTCTCCTCAGCAATGGCCTTTACATCCTGAGAATCTACTCCTAAAGCCTCTTGGACCTTAGTGAGAGCAGCCAGCCTTCCTACCTCCTCAGGTGTCCCTAGTACCGTATATTCGTTCTCTACAAGGTCTATAAGCAGCTCTCTGGGGCTTTCTGCATAACGCCCTAGGGTCTTGACGGTCCGTTGTGTTGTAGTGCCTCCTTGCCTCCGGTCTAATAGAATGGCTTGATCTACAAGCCCGAAGAATGAAGAGGCTCCACGGATACTCCGTCCATCTTCTCCGCCACTCTTTCTGTCATGGACAAGGAGTCCAACCGCTGTGTTGGTTTCATGGGCGAGGTCTAAAAGGGGAGAGACCTCCCTGATAATTTCTTGGTTATTATTTTCGTCTTTGACGTTCCAAAACCGGCTAATGGTGTCGATTAAAACAAGGCCAATGTCATTCTCTTGGATAAACTCCCGTAGCTTTGAAATAGTGGTCGGAGAATTCATAATTCTGCCTGTGAGGATAAAAAGATTGTCTTCTTTTTCAAACCGAATATCGTCAAGAATATTGAAATGGTTAAATACATAATTGTGAAAAGTAATTGTGGAATAATTGTTTT
>DUAG01000037.1 GCA_012960925.1 Candidatus Manganitrophaceae bacterium | reverse complement strand
CGGTGAGAAAACCACGATACTACCGCAGTTTGCCTCCTAACCGCACTGAAAGAGTTGCACTTACAAGTTGAATTCACGAATTAACTTTAACTTAAGAACCGCTAACTGTGGTTATCCATGGTCTTGCACCACGCCGACCTGAGGTAGATCGGCCAGACCGCTCTGAAGTGCCTGCGTCTGGAATGATTGATTCTTCCAGAAGATTCCACCCGGGCTGGTCGTCGGCACAACGATGCCATAAAAAAGAGCACGACCAATGACCTCATGTGCCAACGCAAGAAAAAATACTCCCCCCCAGACCAACAATGCCCAACCCCCCTCAGGACTCAAAGCCGCATAGAGTACAGCAATCATCAAGAGAAGCGTCCAACTCACCCATCTTGCAGAATAGGTCTTGCCATATTTCCCCAACATAAGTTCGTGTGAAACCGCTGCCTCTTCTCCTCTGACCTTCATATCCTGTAGATGCGACAGAAGCGCTCCGCCCTGGAGTAGCATGCCGGCAAGCAGGGGAAATGCCATCTTTGATAGAATAAAGGCAGGTGAATGACCACGCATGAACTCTGCAAAACCAAAGATGAGTCCAATACCCAAACCTCCCAGTATCAAGGTACTCGAGAAAAATGCGCCTCCGGAATGCCAATGATCCCAAAAGGGACGGGCCTTGATCCGGTAACAACGATACATACAATAGAGCCCCAGAGGACCTGTAAACGCCGCTCCCCCGCCTAGAACCTGAGTCAAGATTCCAGGATAAGCCTCCGGAAGCCAAGAGATCAGGAGAGGAAAGTTTCTGACCAAGGCATAAGCAAAAAAGAAGTTATAAAAAGCACCCACTGCTGCAATCTCCCGGCTCACCCAGGAGTGGCGAAGGTTGTACATGGCGCGATAAAAATACTTCGGCTTCCCAAGATGCAGGGTCGAAGAGACCAGAGCAGTTGTCTGAAGCGCAACCAGTCCAAACAAAGCCATTGCCATGGCGACAGGATGTTCTTCCTTCGTCAGGATACATCCCATCGCATTGCTGAAGAAGGGAGCAAGAAAGATAAGCAGAAAACCCCCGACCGCAAACTGCGTCGCAAGCGTAAAGAAGACCAGTGGATCTTCACGCGAACGAAGCTGATCCAGCCCCCAATCCGTCTTCCTTTTTTTGGAGAGTGGCTTGACACTGAACTGATTATTTTCATTTATATCCCGTTCATAACGAATCGGATCGGCATCGACATGCCTGAAGTTATCGGGCAAGGCACGGTTCTGTTGAAAACGGATATTCGGCCGGGAGATCTCAGGGTCCGGAAAACCGGGGATCTCAAGTTTGGCCTCATGGCGTCCCGCCGGGATATCCTCGATGACGCCAAATTCAAGGGCATTACCCAAACAAGCAGTCACGCATGCCGGCTTCAAACCAACCTCAAGCCGATCTACACACATGTTGCATTTCTCGACATGGCCTTCGACCGGATTTAATTGTGGCGCATTAAGGACACACCCAGGTACAATATCCGCAGCCAAAACAGATATCGGGGTCCTGTAAGACCGCGCCGTACTCCAGATACTTTGTATAGGCCCGTGTCGGACAGCCCTTCAGGCAGACCGGGTCCTCACAATGATTACAGGCCATGGAGATATTAATTCGCGTAACGTTCGGATAGCTCCCTCCCTCAATCGTACCCACCGTCCTGAAGGCCAGATGAGAGGGAAGGCCGTTCTTTTCGGAACAGGCAGACTCACAAGCGTGGCAAGCGATACAATTGTCGACGTTAAAATGGAAACCGTGCTGTTTGTAGCGGTCGGGGTCATCAATCAAGCGTTTCTCGCCGTTGATCTCAAGGGCTTGTCCGGTCAACTCAGGATGGTCCCGGTCAAGGCAGACAGAAGACCCATGCAGGGTCTTCTCTACTTCACTCCCGGAAGGCTTCAGGAGCATATATTTGGGATAGTTCTGAGACAGGGCTTTTTTCAGCAGACCTCGGTCCGGTATGACCTCTTTTCTAAATCCCATCTCTAATACTTCCGTGCCATAACATTTTCCTTCGCCGCCGCCCTTTGGTCGGCTATTTTTTCGATCCGAACAGCCGACTGTTTAAATGCCGGCTGGCGCGAATAGGGATCGAGAAGACCGAGGACCAGGCGGTTCACACAATTATAGTAATGCATCGGAATAAAAACCGCGTCTTCCGCAATCCGGTGGGTCAACTGCACCAGAACAATGGCCGAAGACCGGCGGGAAAAAACCTGAACGTACTCCAATGCCTCTATCTCAAGCCGATCTGCCGTGGCCGGATTCATCTCCATGTAGGGGGTCGGACTAAACTTGTTTAAATTTCCGATCTTGCCCGTCTTTGTACGAGTATGCCAATGCTCCACAACCCTTCCGCTGTTCAGCCAGAAGGGATATTCATCATCAGGAACCTCATTATTATCTATGAAAGGAAGCGAAATCAGTTTCGCCTTTCCATCCGGATACTGGAAAACTCCATCGGTGTAAAGCCGCTTTGCGCCCTTCGGATGAGTCGCATTGCAGGGCCATTGAATACCGCGCCGTGCCTCTATCTTTTCATGGTTCATCCCGGAGTAATCGCAGAGGCGGCCTTTCGAAAGCTCCCGCATTTCCTCAAAGACCTCTGCCGGTGTTTCGGAAAAGTGCATCCGTTCATCCGGGTCAAAATGCCTGGCAAGCTGCGTGAATATCCAGAGTTCCGGCTTGGCTTCACCCGGCGGGTTCGAGACCTTGCGGACCACGTTCACACGCCGCTCGGTATTGGTAAAGATCCCTTCCTTCTCTCCCCAGAGTGCCGTAGGAAGGAAGAGGTGGGCGGATTCAAGTGTTTCAACATCCGTATAGATATCCTGAACAACCAGGAACTCCAATTTTTCAAGAATCTTTCGGGTACGGACCGTGTCGGGCATGGAGGTCATCGGATTTGTGGCAATCAGCCAGAGCCCTTTAATCTCTCCCCTTTCAATGGCGGGGAAGATGTCCGTCTGTGTCAGACCTCGTTTTTTGGGGAAGAAGTCTTCCTCTACACCCCAATAATCGGCCATGAAGGCCCTGTCTTCCTCCTTTTCAAGCTTTCTGTAGGCTGGAAGGCCGGAGCAGGAGGAAAACTCACGTGTTCCCATCGCATTGCACTGGCCCGTGATGGAAAGCGAGGTTCCTCCCGGCTTCCCAATATTGCCCGTAATCAGATTCAAATTATTGATCGCCGCGACACCGTCGGAGCCATGGGTCGATTGGTTAATGCCCATGGTCCAGATGGTCATCGCCGTCCCCGCTTCACCGTAGATCCGTGCCACCTTACGGATCATATCCTCGTCGATGCCGCAGATTTTGGCCGCCTTAGCCGGATTGTATTCCCGAACCAACTCCGAAAAAGCACTGTATCCCGAGGTGTGGGCATCAATATAGCCGCGATCCTCCAAACCCTCTTCCAGGATGACATGAGCCAGGGCATTCAAAAAGACGAGGTCCGTTCCGGGTGCAATTGGAATGTGGATATCGGCCAGTTGCGCGAACATCGTGACCCGGGGATCAACGACAATGAGGGGAAAGTGGTGCCGGTCTTGCGCTTCTTTCATCCGCCAATAGATAATAGGGTGCTGCTCAGGAAGATTTGACCCGATGGCCAGGAGACAGCTGGTATTCTCAAAATCCTCATAACACCCCGGAGGGCCGTCACTCCCAAATGAGCGCTTATAGCCGGACACCGCAGAGGCCATGCAGAGGGTGGTATTGCCATCGTAATTATTCGTTCCGATCAGGCCCCGGACCAGCTTTCCCAGGGTATAAAATTCTTCGGTATAGATCTGGCCGGTCGAGACGATTGCAAAGCTGTCACGGCCATATTGGGCCTGAATCCGTTGAATTTCGCTCGCCATCTGCGTCAAGGACTTATCCCACGACGCTTTCTCAAACGGTTCCGATATCTTCTTGCGCATGAGCGGAACAACGCCCCGATTTGGCGTGTCGAACAACTCGAACTCGTAGATTCCTTTCAGGCAGAGCTTTCCCCGATTCACATCGGCATCCATCACTCCGCGCGTTGTGATCCCCTTCCCATCCTTATCGACTCCCACCTCGATGGAACACCCGGTGGAACAGTATCCGCAGGTCGTATAGACCCACTTCTCGACGGGTTTTGTTGGAATATGAATCGGATTCTTAGTGTGACGGCCAAATAACATATATGCTCAATACACGAAATTGGGTATAAAAAAGCCCGGATTGGTTTGCAGCTCTTCTGCTGCCACCAGACCAGGCGCCATTGCCGGTACATTTAATGTTTTTTATACTAGCAATAAATATGCCACACGACAACAACTATAAAACCATCGACTAACGCATTGATTTCCCGACATGAAAAATTTTAAAAGAACGAACGAGGGATCAGTGTGACAATCAGGATCAACATATTTGTCTGATCTTCTACGAGGTAGTCGAAGATGTTATCGATGAACATTCCTAAATCAGAATTTTGAAGAACCCCGTCCGAGAGGGGCGATGATTGCACTCGCTGTAAGTATTCACGAGAGGATAAGAACCCAGTATATAAAAAACCACACGTCGTATAAATTATCTAAAAGAATACCCGATACTTCTGAAGCAAAAATGCGAGGGGTCTCTTGTAGAAATCTCTCTCCCCGATATTCCACTAAGAACGGATCAAATCAATCTGATGTACCTTTAACCAGGCTTGGACCCGGCGCTTGAGGACTATTCTTTCTCTCGGAGAGAGTTGTTCAGGGTCAAATCGATGGCGGTAATGGAGGGCCAGGATTGCTTGTAACGATTGAAGCGATGTCGCTGACAGTTTCCCTCGTCCGATTCTTTTAATCCAGACAGAAAGAAGTTCCCCCGGTTCCCGGCCAAGACCCAAGGCATGCAGCTTTCTTATGATTAAATAAAAATCTGATTCTGCGTTAGCAGAATATCGTTTAATCCTCCTGTCTTTACTTTTCACAATAAATCGGGTCACCCGTTTTCTGAGAAAGAACTGCCAGACCAGGCTTGCTGCAAGAATAGCGAAGGGCCAACTGAAATATTCTATCAGAGAAAAATCCTTTTCACTCCCCCGCCATTTTGAAAAGAGGAAGACCCCTCTTGACCAAAGATCACGCAAGGGTTCCCACATCGAGCTGGTACTTGCTTCAATCGATGCCCATACACTCGGCGTGTTATCCACATTAAGCCATATCCCATCAGTGTAGGCCAAGGCCCAGGCATGCGCGTGCCTTTCACGCACAACAAACCTATTTTCATTCTGCTTAAACTCCTGAACTGAGAATCCTGTCGCATAACGTGCCGGAATGCCTGCTTCTCTAAGAAGCAACACGGTTGCTGTTGCAAAGTACTCACAGTGCCCGGCTCTGAACTGAAATAGAAATTCTTCAATACTGTTTCCCTCCAGACGGAGAGAGTAGAAGAACTTGTTTTTAAAAAAATGTTCAACTTTCTTAAGGACCTCGTCTGTCTCCAGGTCATAGAGCTCTAGGTCCGATGCAATTTTTTTAACGGCAGCGGTCTCGCCAAGGGGGATAAACAAGTCGAGTTTATTCGGAGGCCGGTCAAAAGTTGCACTCTGATCATATCGCGCACGGTAGGATACAAACCCTGAACCGAACTCAACCTTGATATCTCCCATACCATTCCGTCTCATTCCCGTGACCGGAAGATCTTCTATCCGATAGGTACTGTTCGGCAAGGGTAAAATCTTTTGTCCTGGGCTCAGAACAGTTTCCACAATGATTTCCTTGTTTGTAAAGGTATTCTTGCGAAGTGTCCACGTCGTCCCGTTACTTTCTGATTGAAGCGGTCGAAACCCGGATTTTGAAGCCAACCATAAGGGGGATTGATAGAGGTCATAGCTGGCCTCACGGAGAAGGAGGGGCTCTTCTTGCTCTTGAGTCCGGTCCACCCTGAATAAAATACGGCCTGATTGCTTTAAGGTCCTGATGTCCCCTATTGCCGTCGTACTTCGATAGGGGTCTGTCCCCTCCAGCGACATCCAGGATATGATCATATTTTCGAGGCTTATTTGTAAGCGTCGCAGCTCTATGTGCCCCCAATACCCGATCACACCCACCAAAATGAAAGAAGCAATCCATACCGGAGTAGAATACATTTCAGATCTTAAAGGCCACAAAGCCCAGGCCGAAATCAAGATCAAGCCAAGATAAAACCGGTAAGATCCGTCATTGCTACCTCCGGAGGCCAGGAGACAGAGGAGGAAAAATGGATAGGTCAGGTTAATGGAAGAATAAAGGTTCCCAACGCCCCGGAGCGTTCGCTTTCTGAGGACAATATAGAAGGTATCAATATTAATCTTCTCAGAGGGGCTGTAAATTTGTGCGATCACAATCGGGGTAAAAAGAAAGGGGAGCCACTGAATGAAAAGAAGGATGCTTTCCAGTAATGGATTTGCGGTAAGAATATAGGCAACCACCCCCAAAAAAATGATTGCACTGACATCCCAGGTCCGCCTGAAATCGGCGGGAGAAGGCTCCCATCTCCAGGGGAGGAAACGGGCTCCCTCACAGACAACCGCAATCACCGATGTCAAGGGGAGCAGATCAACCCGCCATCCCCAGAAAAGGAGGGTGAACCCCAATAGGAAGGGAGGTGTTTTCATATCTTTGAAAGTCCTTCCTCTATTTTTCCAACCTCTAGACGGTGCAAAGCAGAGGGCTTGTCCTTCATCGGGCCAAGATCAAGCGGGTCAGGCATCTTGGAGTCACCCACAACCAAAACAAGAAGGGGGATTCCATACCGCTTCAATTGATCGATGAAGTCTCTTCTCTCTTCATCCCATGATAGAAGGATGCAAATACAGCCACTCATCATCGATATCCGATTGATGACTGATCGCCTCAAGGTATGGAACGGTTTGTCCCGACACAAGCGGACAGCAGAAAGGATCTCCAAGATCCGCTCCATACTCGAAAGTGCCCTTCCTGCGGTAAAACAATAGGATTTCCCGCCGACAAACATCAAATCCAGGAGCGATTCCATGGTCTGGATTGACGAGGCAAAAGAAGCTGCGACAGAAATGCCCGCTTCAAAAACCTCGCTAAAGTCTGAATCGGTAAAGGTGTCTAAAACAAGGGCGTGCCGGACGAAATATTCTTCCTGGTATTCTTTAACAATCGGTTTTCCAATCTTCGCCCAGCTTTTCCAGTGAATTCTACGCATCGGATCGCCTACACGATAATCTCTCAAGGAGACAAAATCTCCCGATTCACCGACAGAAGACGTCATGGCAACCCCTCCCTGCTGATACTTCTTTGTTCCTGGAAATTGGATCGCCCGGATCGGGTACCTCTTTGGAAGGACTTGAACGGCTTGATTTTCCCGAACAGTAAGAGAGGTCTTCACAAGACCAAAAGGATCTTTCCTTGAGATCGTCACCCCGGTCAAATAAAGGCGCCCTCTGTGAAATGGGACGACCTCACTCTGGATCGAAACCGTTTTTCCGGGTTTCATATAAGGGAGTATCCTCTCCTGGACTCCGCCCCTCAATTTTCGAGAAATAATCCACTGCCATCGATAATATCCGACATAGCGGTCAAACCAGTTTCTGCTTTCCTCGTTGGGTTCAAGCGATTCAACAAACTCTTTATAGGTCGGAATATTCTCGCCAAGGTCCTCCAGGAGAGACAAGCCCGTTTGGGTCTTTGCACTCTCATTTCTCACCACAAGCTCATATCTTAGAGGTACTCCAACAGTTCCAAACCGAGGAATAATTCTCTTCACTGAAAATCCTGCACGAAAGAAGAGGCTATAGGTATATGAAACAGCCATGAGCGCGAATAAAAAAGTAAAGACCTGGTAGATCATCATACGGGACGTATCGAGCCCGAAGCTGGCCGTTATGGCAAGACCGCAGAGGACAAAGGCACCCCCCACCGTAAATCTTTTTTTCATACGCCTCTGAATCGCGCTGAGTGTCCGGAAGATTTGATATAAAAACCTCTTCATACTCCCCCGTTCGTAAGGCCTCCCAAGATCATCGCACTAAATTGGAACCGCCACTTTTTTTACGATTTCTTCAACAACCCCTCTCGCCGTAATCCCAGAGAAACTGGCCTGAGGGTCCATCACCATGCGATGTGCAAGAACAGGGACAACCACCTCTTGTATATGCTCCGGGGTGACAAATTCTCGACCATCAAAAAGGGCAAGGGCTTGTGCTGTCCTCATTAAGGCCAGGGAAGCACGCGGACTCGCCCCCAACTCCACGCCTTCTGCAGTGCGTGTCGTTTTGACCAATTCAACAATGTAGCGATTCAACTCTCTGCTGATCCGGACTTGTTTTACGTTTTTTCGAAGAAGCACCGCCTCTTCCATCGTGATACATTGTGTCACTTCACTCACCGTATGCCCCCTCAATTGAGATTCCAGAATTTCTGCTTCATCCTCTGGAGAGACATAGCCGAGACTGAATTGAAGCCCAAAACGATCCATCTGGGCCTCAGGGAGGGGGTAGGTTCCGTGAAAATCAACCGGGTTTTGGGTCGCAATCACGAAGAAAAGATCATCAAGAGGGTTAATGATGCCGTCAATGCTCACCTGTGCCTCCGCCATCGCTTCCAGGAGAGATGATTGTGTGCGTGGCGATGCCCGATTGATCTCGTCGGCCAATAATATCTGTGTGAAGATCGGTCCTTTATGAAACTGAAAATCCTGATTTTTCTGATTATATATCGAGACCCCCAGAATATCCGAAGGGAGAAGGTCCGGTGTAAACTGAATACGCTTAAAGTTTGCGTCAATGGATCGGGCAAGTAGCTTTGCTAAGGTTGTCTTCCCTGTTCCAGGAAAATCCTCCAGGAGAACATGGCCTCCGCTCGCGAACGCAACAAGAAGATACCGGATCGCCCGGGTTTGTCCTTTCATGACTTGTTCAATATTTGCTGTGATCTTTTTAAAAATTTCTTTAGGAGATCCGTCATTCATCTGATTCATAGGTGAAGTCCTAAGCCATTAAATTCTATCATTAAATTTCAGAATATTTCCATGATGCCGGGAAACAGTCTTAATTAGTATACAACATGAACCGGTGTTTATGGGAAGGAGCGACATCATTTGAACAAGAAGGGGGATAAAACAGAAAAGATTATCTTTGAAGAATTTCCGAAAGAGCAAGAACCTGAGTGTGATCAGGATACACCCTCAGGTTTTAATGCGAGTGGCCATGACCGTGCTGACCTTTATGATCATGTGAATGACCATGAATGGCGGGATTGTCGTGATCGGGATCCCCCGTTGTCGTATCTTTCCCTCTACCAAGGGTCAACTCAATCGTCTTAACGGACTTCACATTGCAGCAATCATTTTCGCCTTGAGGAAAAACCAGACGGACAGGCCCGCCTTTTGACTCAGGAAGCGGTGCCCCTCCTCTTTTGTAGATTAAGATCCCGTTTTCAATCGCTTCTTTGAGCGGAATACTCGCGGCATATACCTCATCCTGCGAGGTGAAGGTAATATAGTCGGAATTTGAGAACGGTTTTGACTCTCTTATGAGGGCACTTAAGCGGATTCCGGACCCAATGACTCCGGAATTATTCTGATTGACCTCTTCAACCTGATCTGCTTGCGGGAGGCTGGAAAGGGCTTCATAGTCCCATTCTCCTTCTTTTTCAACTAAACCTGCGACACTCAATACATATCTTTTATCCTGTCCCATCAAGCCCTCTCCTTCTATTCGCTCGCTATACGTGTTCATTCTCCGAAACCCACTGCCGATAGTTTTCCAGATAGCCGTCGACCACCAGGGAGGAATCCAACTTTAATATCGCGGCATACTGGTGAAGATAACTTTGGAGATAGACTTCTACCGGGAGTTTCTTATAATGGTCCAGCTCGAGAAACTGCAGATAGGCCAAACTGATCTTCGTTAAATCGGCGATCTCTTCAAGAGAAACCCCCCGTTTCTCCCGAGCACGCTTTAGTGCCTCTCCGGTTATCGAACCGGAGAGAATAAAATCGTCATCCGTCTGACCCGAGGTGGATTCTTGTGCATCTTTAAAAGTCTGATCATCCAATTCAGACGACCCCTTAATAATATCCTCGTTGTATTGCTGTCTTTTTTCTCCGTCAATCAAGGTCTCGTAGGCTTCCTCAATGCGATTGAGGATCAATTCCCGATCATTGGCATCGAACAAAGAGTATGAAGCAATAGAATCCTGGCCATATATCTGCTTTGCCAGTCGATAAGCCTTATTGATCTCCCCCCAGGTCGCCTTGTAGGAAAGCTCAAGTAATTCATAATAGTTCTGTTCGGAAAACCTTTTCATTGTTGAAGAACTATGTCCGTAAGATTAAATCGAATTTAAGCTCTTCCTTCTTAAGTAGATTCGTAACGGCCCTCTCTACGGAACGTGCAGCACGGGAAGCCGGATATTCGAGGAGTAACGGGCGCTTCTTCTTGGTTGCGCGCCAGACGTGGTCATCGTACTCGATACTGCCGACATAATCAACTTTGATCCCGAAATACTTCAAACAAGAACTTCTCATCGAAAAACCCAGGGTAATATCATCCTTTGAGCGAACCTGGTTCACAATCAGTTTTGGACTAAAGGAATAGATTGTTTCTTTCAGCCGCTGGCCTGTTTTCTTATCCAGGGTATCGATATAGTCGATCAAATCATGGGGAGTCCGAATCCCTCTCTTATTCTTTTCATCGATGGCTGTGGTCACGATATCCCGTACCTCCGGGTCCCGTGCAACCTTCTTGAAACGGCGATAAAAGGTACTCTTGATGAAACTGTAAGTATTTTCAATAGAGGTCGGTTCCGGAATAACATTTAAAATTCCCAGGTTTGCAGAGAGGAAAAAATCAAGGTTTGTATAAGAGGTCCCCGCACCCAAATCAAGAATAATGTATTCAAAATCAAGATCGTGAATTTTTCGAATGAATTTCATTTTCTGGCTGTATTTTGGATTCGAGATTTCAAGATAGTGGTATGCCCCTGAGATGAGTGCCAGGTTCGGAATCTCAGTCTGAATCAAAACGTCTTCAATCCGGTCAACTTTCCCTTGAATATAGTCGGAGAGGGTGACCTCGGGGTTTACCCCCAGGCAGGTATGGAGATTTGCGCAACCGAGATCCGCATCAACCAGTAAAACTTTCTTCCCCGTTCTGGCCAGGGCGACGCCCAGATTGGCCGAAAGGAAGGTTTTTCCGGTCCCCCCCTTCCCTCCTCCGATCGCCCAGACCTCCTTTTTAATCGCATCCGTCTCGACGTCGATTCCCGGCAATGAAAGCGTTTTAAAGAGATCGGCCTTATCCATGACGCACCTTGTTTTCTCCGCCGGTCTTCTTATAATTATGAGAATGAGTGGCCAGCCGCTGTATTCGGTTGAAGGATCAGTGCTTATATAAATATAAAAGACAGATCTTTTCAAGCAAAATTTGCGATTTTATATCCAAAATGAAATGTCACTTAGATAATATCCACTAAAACAACCCCAGACAGGACCCCTCTTTATCTATTCGAACAGGCATTATTTTTGGGGTCATGACACAAACAGAATCGTTTTTCTCCTGAAAGAGGTGACTATATTAGGCTGATAATGTCATGGAGACAGGCGCGACAGCGGCCTCACCTTCATCGAATCACGAAAGTATGAGCCCCATAATTACCTCTTTTTGATAGGAATAGCGATAACGCAATGGGTGGTGATTTGTTGGAATCGGCATAAATCTAAACCTGTTTCCTATGCATTCAGCGTGTGGCCAAGAGGATCTTACATCGGACGGGTACTCGTAAAAGTTCTGACAGGCAGGACCTCTTCATGGTCAGAGAATTGGCAATTTAGGCACGCTGATGTCTATGATCTTCGAGGGACTATAAATAAATTAGGAATCAATATCTCAATCGATGAGTTCGAAATCGGCTATTCTTCCTTTAAGCTGTCTCAGGTGGATTCCGATACAACAGCTTAAGATCTACAAATCATTCATACGTGAACTCACATAGAACAGGAGAAGATGTACCGGTCATTTACAGATGCGGATGCTATGGTATACAAGCCCTTTGAGATGGATGCGCTGATCAAGCAAATCCATGACCTATTGGCACTGCACGTTTAGCGGACACATAGTGTAGGATTGACCTCATCAAATAAAGATCCAGATCGTTGAGGATGCGTCGAATATCGTTAAGGAATTTCCTCTCCGTATTTATGCGGAACGAGGTCTGAAATCCACATTGTCCCGTACCCACTTCCACAAACGGTCCTGCTCAGGAAGCTTTTTTCCTGGATCCAATTGAGAATTCCATCCTTCCATGACTTCGGCTTCCACAGCCCAGAGACGTACACGGCGGCGATCTATATATTTCCGCCAATTATCGGCCACCTTGGGGCTGGTATAGGTGAGACGAACCGTTAGCTTTCGGGCAAGGATCTCCAATACCGAAAAGTCGATTTGGTTATATGCTTCCTTTGCCCCGATATCCCTGTTCCTCAATACATCCGGGACGCCATCACTGACAAGCATCAATGTAATCGGTGCAAGAACCAGATTTCGTTCTTTTACGATCCGGGCCACTTGATTAAAGTAGCTGTTAAAATCAGTGAGGGTATCATTGGGGGGAAACCAGATCCTTAGATCCGCTTCGATCTCCTCGACGCTCTTGTTGGTAAATTCATGCATGGGATGGAAGGCCTTCGGTTCATCCTCGATTTGTCCTCCAATTGCACCCACAAAGAGTTGACGGGGCTCTTCCAATCCACCCAGATTATTCAGATGTCCATAGATGTAATACGAAAGAAAGGCTATGGCATCATCGTAATATCCCGATTGGTGGAATGATCCGCTGACATCGACTCCTACGAAGAATGTCTGACGCGGTCTCTGTGCCGAAGATTGAAGGTTGCATCCCCACATCCCCGTCGAAATAAAAACCACCGCGAGGAAGATAGGTATAATTTTGAACCTTGATTGTTTCATGATGCTACCTTTCTTGCCCGTATTTCGACCGAGGAGAGCGCATCCCGTGTTCCCATGACCTCCTTTAAATTTTTAAAGGGAAGGTTAAATATCGTTCGGGCCGCGACTAAAATAAGTGAAAAATTAATCGCCGCAGCCAGGACATGGAGAACCGGAAGCGTCAGATATTCCAGGATCTCATCACTTTTCTCATGTAGCCATCCAATTTCCGCCTTAAATTCCTGGAGAGGAGTGCGCCACCAGTTGAAATCCTGTGCCGATCGTGGCGTAGTATTCACTGATCCGGATGCTGGCATCACATTCTGACGGGATATAAATGCGAGCAAAAGAGGGGTACCGAACTGGCCGAATAAAAACCAGGTCATCGCCCTGATTCCCGCCCATCCGAAACAAGCGAGAGAAAGCGTAAAGACAGCACCCATTGCCCCTCCTCCTGTCTGCATGGCAATCCAGGGAGTAATCGCATCGACCAGTTCCCGGTATAGAAACATGACCTCAAAGAACATGACGAAGGCTTCGACCATAAGCATCTGAATGATATATCTGATCTCGCGCTTTTGAAATGCTTCGATAAGCGCTTGAACGCAGGCGAAACTTCCGAAGATCAACATCAGCAAAAACATATATAAAACCGGTCCAGTATACTGCGGAGATTGCACCCCGGCCAAATCAGCAAGCAACTCCGAAACGGTCGGAAAAAGGGTATATGTAAAAATCAGTGCTTCAAGCAAGCACCAGAAAACCAGCATGATAAATGCGATCCAGGGGACCCCGGGCTGGGAATAGCTTTTCGTTATTTCTCCGGTCATTCGGAAAGGAAGAATAAATATCTGTTTGATGACTTCAATCAAGAGGCTAAGCCCGAGACGGGCCAAAGAAAAAAACCAACCAATACAGACGCCAATCACCCGGAAGAGTCCAACCCAGTAAAACCACACGGCACGCGCTGCATCCCACCAGGCAAGAAGCATCATCGAATAAAACTTTACCCGGTTAGACCGGAAAGGAATTGTATAAAGGGATAACTGCGTGCACCACATTGCGGAGACCCACAGCAAGAGAGGAAACAGCAGCAGAGAGAACTTTGCAACTGCGACAAAGCCGGATGGGGATTCCATGAAGAAGTCAAAAAGAGCTGCCTGAGTGTCTGGAATCCATCTGACAGGAAACAGAAAAACCTCAAAAAGATCCTTCCATTGTTCGGGAATAATCCTGAAAATAAGTTCAAACATGGTCTCTCCTTTTCTATCAATATTATGAATCTATTTTTCCCGTCCCCATACACATCTTAAACAGGTCCGAATATTATGGATCGGGAAAACAAGAGTTTTTCAAATCATTTTGTGAAAGAATAACACCCGTTTTTGATTTGTCAACAGAAGGGAAGAATTCAGGAAAAACTATTCATTGGACAATCGTTAGATCGTTTGGATAAAAGGAAGGAAGACGCCTTTCATCGGGAAAGACTCCAAAATTAGGAGAATAATTCGTCTATTTTTTAAGTAAAGATTTAACGATGATTTAAGTCGATTGGCCAGGGATAGCCAAAGCCGGAAAGGAAGAAGGATAGAGATATTGATTCATTTTTTCGACCTGCTCTAAAAGTAAAGGATGATATTTTTTTCCCAGAGGGGCCCCGCGAAGCACATCAGCTTTCCTGGGATTAATGGCTTTTCCTCTTTTATAAAGCGTGTAATGCAGGTGCGGCCCGGTACTTAATCCAGTGGACCCGACCCGTCCTATCACATCGCCCTGATCTACGCGCTTGCCCGCCCTGATGCCCTTTCCATAGGATGAAAGATGCCCATACAAAGTCCGATAGCCGTTTCGATGCTTAATGATGACCGTTTTCCCATGCCCTCCCCTCCAACCCACATAAGAAACCACACCGCCTCCTGAAGACCGCACCGGCGTTCCATAAGGCGCCACGAAATCAATCCCAAGATGCGGACGGTTTACTTTTAAAATAGGATGGCGTCGACGAACAGAAAACCCGGAACTGATGTAACGATATCGAAGAGGTGATTTCAGGAAGGCTTTTCTTAAGGAATGCCCTTCCTCATCATAATAATCACCTTTCCCATTATTTGGAGCAAAGTGATACCCCCGATAGGCCTTTCCCTTATTGATCATCTCAGCGGCCAGGACTCGACCGGAACGAACCACCTTGCCGTCTTTTTTAAATTGTTCATACACAACCCAGAAACGATCCTTCAACTGGATATCCGTACTGAAATCAAGATCCCATGCAAAAATGTCTGCAAGTTCAAGGATGACTTCTGAAGGAACTCCGGATCGGCCTGCGGACTCAAAGAGGGTGTCGGAAATCATTCCCCACCGGCTGACAACCTCCCGTTCCAGAACGACTTTTTCCTCAACAACATGAAACCCGTTTTCAGTCCGCTCGATCTTCAGGGAACGCAAGGGGTCTATTTCATACAATAACTGTCGAACCTCACCGCGTACTTCTTTCAAAAAGACCTTCATGCTTTGCCCGGGGATCACCTTCTTCAGATCATAAATCGATCTCGATGCATTCGAGATATTGTATATTTCCCCATCTGAAACGCCCAGCAATGAAAGAACTTCAAAAAGAGAATCTCCCGATTTAAAGGTATGGCCTCTAACAACTGTGGCCTCTCTTGCAGAGAGTGTCGATAAAATTGAGAGGTCTTCTGATTCAAACTTGAGCGGTGCGGGAGCTTTCTCTTGGAGAGATCCAGGATCCTCAATCGGGGTGATTGAAAAGGGCTTTAAGAGGAAGGCCGGGAATGAATCCGGAATCCACTGGAGTACGATAAAAAAAATGATCGAGGAAAGGCTGATCACCAGAGGCAAACCAATCTGTTTCCACTTTTCTTTACTCTTCTTCATTGAAAACTTTCCGAACTTTTATTTTATGATAAAAATATATTTCGACCCAATATTCACTATAAACCATACCAATAGTCAATCATACAGACAACCTGAAAAACATACATGCTAGAAAATATCTTAATAGATTACAATAAATACTAATATTTTAGTGAGGCTTGGGGTGGGAGAATTGCGGACGATCTTTGAGTACACAAAAATAGCGGTTTTAGGAGCCTCTGATTAAGTCTGGCTTGATTTTTTTCAGGAGATAAAATGTTTTGATTCAAGGCGAAAATCGAAGAGGATGGTTCTCGTGAAGTCATAGCCCGGTATTTTCAATATTTTCAACATGGAAGCGGAACATTTTTGCCCTGAAAAATAAATTCATAACTTAATCAGAGGTTCCTCTAGTGCCCGGCCACCATCATCTGTGAAATCTTCAATGTGGGCGCAGCGGTCGATCGGTCGATATCCAGATCGTTTCCGACCATTTCTATCTCACGGTACATGTCTTTCAGGTTTCCGGCAATCGTCACCTCTTCGACGGGATAAGTAAGTTCTCCCTTCTCAATCCAGATTCCGGTCGCCCCTCTGGAATAATCTCCCGTCACCATGTTTATGCCAAAACCGATGAGCTCTGTGACAAAAAAACCGGAATCAACAGAACGAATGATTTCATCCTGGGTATATTTTCCAGGAACCAGATGGAAGTTGCTCGATCCTGCGGACGGTGGAGAACCTGCACCTCGAACCGCATTCCCCGTTGAGGGAAGCCCCAGTTTTTTCCCCGAATAGGTGTCGAGGAGATAACTTTTAAAAATACCCTTCTCCAGGATCATCTTTTTACGGGAAGGAAGACCCTCTCCGTCAAAGGGACGTGACCCGAGTGCATCTGGGAGTGTCGGATCATCATAAATAGTCACCGCTTCTGATGCGATGCGCTGATTGAGTTGATTACACAAGAAAGAGGCGTCCTTATAAATTGCATATCCGGAGGCCGCAGATGCAAGATGCCCGATCAGACCTCCTGCAACTTCCGCGTCAAAAACAATGGGGACCTTCTGCGTAGAGACTGTCCTTCCACCCAGGCGGCGAAGGGTCCGTTGTGCGGCCTTTCGTCCGATGGATTCAGGGGATTCGAGATGCCCGCTCCTTCTTTTCGAACTATACCAGTAATCTCGTTGCATCCTGCCATCCTGCGTGGCGATCGGAACAACAGAAAGTGAGGCACTACAGCTCTGGTATGTTCCAGTGAATCCATTGCTCGTGACATAGAGGACCGACCCCTGGTGGTGGCTGAAATCGCCGCCGTCCGAATTGCTTAGGCGCTCATCGACTTCCAGGGCCGCCTTTTCTGCCCGCATGGCTAAATCGATCTTCTCGTCAATGGAAAGCGCCCCGATATCAGGATCCTTCATATTAAGTGCGGGGAATTTTACGGCATATTCATCCGGCTGCGGAAGTCCGCGGAAGGGGTCTTCCGCAGCGATACGTGCGAGCGCGCAGGTGTCGGACAGTAGTTTATCCAGGGAGGAGGAGGAAAGATCAGAGGTAGAGGTCATCGCCGAACGCTTCCCGAACATAAGTCGTAAACCCAGCCGCTTCCCTCTGGCATTGCTGATATTTTCAACTGTATTGAGACGAACCTGCGTTGAGAAGGCGTCACCGATTACGACGACAATATCTCCGCCGGTCGCCCCCTGTTTCTCAGCCTTCCGGAGTAAAGATTGGGCCTCATCAATACTGAATGTCATCGCGTCTTTCCTTGTCATTGTCATTTTCCGATCAGCTGCGGGTCCCGCCAACCGTTATTTCAGATATCTTTATGGTCGGAAGTCCGACCCCAACCGGCACACTCTGGCCATCTTTTCCACAAGTACCAATACCCGAATCAAGCGCCATGTCATTTCCAACCATCGAGACGCGCGTGAGCACATCCGGACCGTTTCCGATGAGGGTCGCCCCTTTGACCGGGGCCCCGATCTTTCCATCTTCGATCATGTAGGCCTCGCTGGCAGAAAAGACAAACTTCCCCGAGGTGATGTCCACTTGGCCTCCGCCAAACGAGACCGCATAGAGTCCACGCTTTACAGAACGAATAATCTCATCTGGAGCAGAGTCTCCCGAAAGCATGAAGGTATTGGTCATTCTCGGCATCGGGCTGTGGGCATAACTCTCGCGCCGACCGTTTCCGGTCAGCGGCATCTTCATCAAAGAAGCATTCAAGCGGTCCTGGAGATAATTTTTCAGGATCCCCTTTTCAATGAGGACCGTCCTTGAAGTGGGGGTCCCTTCATCATCGCAATTGAGTGACCCGCGCCGCCCAGGAATCGTCCCGTCGTCGATGACGGTGCAAAGTTCAGAAGCAACCCGTTCTCCCAGCCTCCCTGAGAAGGCCGACGTTTTCTTTCGATTAAAATCTGCCTCCAGTCCATGTCCAATCGCTTCGTGCAGCAGAATTCCGGGCCATCCGGGACCCAGAACAACTTCCATGGGGCCGGCGGGTGCGTCCACCGCATCCAGATTCAATAGCGCCTGACGGGCCGCCTCCCTGGCATAATGTTCGAAGGGTGGGTCTTCCGAGTCCCCGATCCCCTCGCCCTGGCCCAGAAAGAACCCAAATTCACGTCTCCCTCCGCCACCAAAGGAACCCACTTGCCGGTTTTCCCCTTTTTCCGCGATACAGGTCACGTTGAGACGCATAAGCGGCAGGATATCTCCAACAACGAGTCCGTTTGACGTCACCACCAGCATAATCTTATATTCGCTACTGAAGGAAGCCATGACTTTTTTGATGCGCGGATCTATACCACGCGCCAGACGATCTATCCGGTGCAGGAGATCAATCTTTTCTTCAATCGGCACATCAATCGGAGGCCTTCCCACCGGATAAAGATCCTGGCGTGGAGACGCCGCTTTCTGAATCGGGACATTGTCCGTCGTATTCTCTTCTTTTGCAATATAGCGAGCGGTCTTCGCGGCGGTGAGTAACTGCTCCGTGGAGATATCATCAGAATAGGCATAACCTGTCTTCTCCTCGGAGATGGCCCGAACCCCTACACCCTGAGAGATATTTTTAGAAACTTTTTTTACAATACCTTCTTCCAGGCTCAAGGATTCACTTGTCTCGTATTCAAAATAAAGATCGGCATAATCAATCTTTTTCCCCAGAACCCGCCCCAAGGCCGACTCGAAGGATGCGCTTGAAAGATCATACCTTTCTAGAAAAAATTTCTCAGGCCTCTCGTATTTTTTCTCCATCTTCTTTCCTCTTGAGCGATGATATTAATAAAATCACGGTGACACGGCTAAACTACGGTGATAGTACTGAACACACCCTGCGATTGCAAGCGTAACCTCGTCAAATATTATGAGCGGAGTCCGCAAACTTTAAAATTTTTTATTTTCCTTCAGCCTTTTTAATCGCCTCTCTCTTCGCTTCATCGCCTCCCGGAAGCGCGTGCTTTCCTCGTCCCCGGTCACGCTCAAGCCCGGAACGGGGACTGGCTGGCCTTTTGCGTCGACCGCCACATAAGTCAATATTGCGCTGCTTGTATGGGCATGTTTTCCAGAGAGGGTATCTTCTGAATAGACCTCCACCCCCACCTCCATGGAACTTGTCCCCGAAAAGTGCATCCTCCCCTTGAGGATGGCCAGATGCCCAAGGCAGATCGGCGAATGAAAATCAAGTCCTTCCATGGCCGCGGTCACCACCAGACTTCGGCAATGCCGGTTTGCCACAACCGCTCCGATCAGATCAATCCAGTGCATCAAGGTCCCACCCAAGAGATGACCCAACATATTGGTATCGTTCGGCAGGACGATCTGAGTCATCTCTGCGAGCGAGTCATCTACCTTTTTTTCTTTCCGATTTTTCATTTTCATAGATGCAAGACACGCAACATTCATTGAATAGTAAGAAGCGTTACATCCTAACACATCACTTCCCACTTTATTTACTGTTGAAGTGAAGAAACTCTTTCCAGGTAACTGTTCAGACTTGTGCGCCACGCTTGAATCCTGATATAGTACCATCAATCTTTAAAGTTGCTTTTGAAAGTGTCCCGGAGATTTTTCTTGAGGTGGCTTGGGAGCCTATTTTACAGGCAAAAACATCAAAACCCGGCAATTGATGCCCTCTATCGAAAAGTGAAGACCGCTGATTCGAGGACTGAAGAGTTTATTTCGCTCCTTCCAAAACTCGCCGCTGCAATGGAAGAAGGAAGAGACTATCTCTACCGAAAAGTCCTTGAGGCTCAAATCATCGATTTTGATGAACACTATGGCAGCCATGTTTTTGAGAAGATCAATGACACCAAGAAAACGGCGCTCCTGAATAAACTGACCGGTTTTATGCTGATCTCTTATTTTAATGAGCTCTCAGAGCTTTACCCGGATACCGAACTCCCCTCTTCCCTAACAGATGCCCTTCATTTTGAGATTTACGGAGCATTGCCGTCGAAAGACAGCTTTGCAGCCTACCTCACCTATAAAAATCCGAACTTTGACGATGCCAGCATGGCGCCGGCATTTAAGTTTGGGAATGATGTCGCGGACATACTGGAAACCTACGAATTATCCTTTCCCCTCATGATCTCTCAACAATCTCCCCTCATCCGGCAGATTTCAAAAAAAATCATACGCCTGGTCCTCTTTGATGAACCCATTGAGGCCGGCCCCAAAATCCAATGAAGTATTACTTAGTCCCGATAGCCTGGATGGGTATGATCTTTGCCCTCTCAACCGATTTCGGTTCGATGACCAATACCAATTCTATTCTTACTCCTATTATTAAATTCTTTGACCCTGAAATTTCAAAGAGAGGTTTAATTCTTACCCTGATCATGTTCCGGAAGGGCGCACACCTGATCGCATATGCGACGCTCTCTATTTTATGGTATTCCCCCCTCAACCAGGGTAGACGTTGGTCATGGCGTTCGGCAGGCCTCGCCCTAGGGATATCTATAAGCTATGCCGGTCTCGATGAACTGCATCAGACATTTGTAAAGTCCCGGACCGGAGTCCTGTCCGACGTCGGGATCGATTCCTTCGGGGCACTCCTCGGACTCGGAATTGGATTTGGCCGGTCCCGCTCTGAATGCTTTATTTCAGTAAAGGCCAAGTTCTTCGGCTGGTGGTTCGCATGGGGCGTCTTTTCCACCATCATGCTCCTGATCGTGACTCAGGGGGCAAGTCTCTCCTTCTCCGGAATCATGATGATCATCCCGAGCATCGGGGTTCTATCGGGAACCGCCGGGGTCCTCTATCATGCCTCTCAACGCTAAGTCATTTCTCCCCTCTTTTATGAATCTTCTTAATCTCATTTATCCCCGTGTTTGTCTTCAGTGCGGTATCGTCATCCAGGAAAAAGGCTTTGGACGTCCTGAAGTATTGGAGACGGGCGATGATTCGAGTTTAAAACGCCCTCACGATTTTTGCCCGCCTTGCTGGGAATCGATACCTCGTCTGGAAGGCCCTTCCTGCCCGGTCTGTGCATCTCCCCTAGCCTCAGAGGCCGCCTTGTCACATAGTCCCGGTCATCGTTGCGGTGATTGCCGAGAAAACCCGCCCGCATTCTCATTCGCAGTCACCCCTTTTGCCTATGAGGGTGCGCTTGCAAAGGCAATACATTCCTTTAAATACCAAAAACAATCGAGACTCGCGGCACCCCTCACCGCTCTCTTTATCGACGATCTTTCCCCGCTTCAGATCGACACCGTCATGGCGATTCCCCTACATCACACACGGCTGCGTAAACGTGAATTCAACCAATCGCTCCTTCTGGCAAAAGAGGTCTCCCGGCTTCTCGCTCTCCCCTTACACATCGATGCCATGAAACGTATCCGCAAGACACCCCCTCAAGTCGGCCTTTCAAAGACGGCCCGAAAAAAGAATATTCACCGTGCTTTCGAGATTCGCCAACCGGAATTCATCCAGGACCAGCGCATCCTTTTAATAGACGACGTTTATACCACCGGCACAACATTAAGAGAGGGTGCAAAAACACTTATACAAGGCGGAGCAAAAAACGTGGTAGTGGCCGCCTTGGCCCGCATGATGCCTAACAGTTGACCTCTGATTCGGTCTGTGTATAATCTCTATCCTACAAAAGGAAATGACAACAGATAAGGAGAAATATCATGGCAGAATCAACAGTCCATATCACGGGAATGACTTGTGGTCATTGCGTGGAAACGGTAACGAAGGCATTGAAAGATTTATCAGGCGTAAATACGGCGTCCGTCAGCCTGGAAGAGAAAAATGCACGGGTCTCATACGATGAGGAAAAGATCAGCCTTCCGGTACTAACAAAGGCCGTCACCGATGCCGGATTTGAGATAAGCGGCACTTAGGAAGCTCTTACCGTTCTGGCCTGAAGTTCCCATCTGAGTTCGATACCAGCCTGGCACGCCTTCCCAGCCGACTTATCGGGTTACCTCAAGATCAAATCCCAGAGATCGGAGATCGCCTTGTTTATTGACACAAAAGGTCAAAACAGCTCTCTGTGAACACACAGTAACGATCGCAATCCACGCCCTTCAAAGGCGGGGTTCAGAAAATAAAAATAATGTCTTTTCGCCTCTAAAAAGAATACAGGTGCTTTGCCCCGTGTCCTCCTCTACAAGCAAAGAAAACCCCGACAAACTCCAAAATATTTATGAAGGCGTCGACTTAAATGAAGCGCTTGATCTACTTC
The DNA here is from genome assembly GCA_012960925.1 of Candidatus Manganitrophaceae bacterium. NCBI lineage: Bacteria > Pseudomonadati > Nitrospirota > Nitrospiria > Candidatus Troglogloeales > Candidatus Manganitrophaceae > Candidatus Manganitrophaceae bacterium. The sequence continues at coordinate 4,834 of DUAG01000037.1, read as the reverse complement.
GTCATGCCGACTGTTCAGATCCGACCTTAGAGAAAGCACAAGGCAAGAAGCTTCTTCAAGGGGTTATCGACGCACTCTGTGAACTCTCCATGCACGATGGTTTGACGGGGCTGAGCAATGCCCGATACTTCCGTATTGCCCTTGAACGGGAGGTCCAGAGGGCTGTACGCTCTGGAGAAACATGCGCACTGTTTATGCTTGATTTAGACCACTTCAAGAAGGTCAATGATCAGCAGGCCACCTTGCGGGGAATGTTGTCTTACAAGCCCTTTCCAGTATTTTAAAGGATAACCTTCGGCCCATGGACACAGTGGCTCGTTTTGGCGGAGAAGAATTTGCCATGATACTGCCAAACTCCTCATCAGAAAATTCGACCAAGGTTGCCGATCGACTTCGAAACATGATCGCCAGGACAAAAATCCAGATCAATGAAAAGACGACGATCCAGATCACCGTCAGTATCGGTATCGCCTGTACGCTTCCAGGACGGCAGATGGAACCAAGAATGCTGGTTGCAGTTGCCGACAAAAACCTTTACCATGCGAAGGATCTCAGCCGTAATTGTGTTTGGTTTGAAAATCCTCCTCCATCCGCTGTCACTGGCGATGAAAAGACCGCACTTTTCAATCAGATGCGCAAATAATACCCTGCCCCCGGTTTCCTTGCGCCCGACACCCCTTTATGATAACTTTTTAGGATATGAGGAAAGATCATGCGGAGAAAAAGCTTCATACCTTTAAGAGCCGCTTATTCATCAAATTCATCATCCCTTACACCTTCCTGATCGTGACGGTCCTTTCCCTGAGCGGGTGGTTTTTTTACAGCTTTGCAAAAAATGCCCTTGATGCAGAGCTTTCCCGGCGCCTGGTCGGGATCGCCCGTCTTGTCTCGCATTCAGTCAACCCGAACTTCCTTCTACGGCTTCAACCGGGAGACGAAAATACCTCGCTGTATCGCCTCTTGTTAGATGAACTTTTAAGAGTCAAAGAAGCCACACAGATTAAAGATATTCACCTCTTTACCAGAGACAATCGAATGATCGTCGACCTTGATGAAACGCAAAGGATCGGCGAGGAGAACCTCCTTCTCCAGATCGACGCACTCGAACTTGAAAAGGTGTGGTCCGGAACCAGCGTCTCTTCTATTCTGTACCGTGGGGTGGATGGACGTTTTTATAAAGTCGGTTATGCGCCGATACAAGACGGCCAAGGCCGAATTATCGCAGCCGTCGGCGTCGAGGTCGGCGTCGATTTTATGCTGATCGTAGACCAGATTCGGAGCCAGATCCTATGGATCACACTCATCTGTGCCGGGTGTATAGTCCTCATTAGTTTTGTTCTCTCCCGATCCATGATCCATCCGATTCAACACCTTGCAACTGCCACAGAGCAAGTCGGCAAAGAAGGTGCTTATCCAAAGGTCAACCTCTCCCGGAACGACGAATTGGGAGATTTGGGAAATCACTTCAACCGGATGATTGACCAACTGGAAATAAAGGATTCCTTGCTGAAGAAGATGTACCAGGAGGAAAAGAGCCGGGTGGAGGACTTGGAAGGCTACAGTCAAACCCTTCTGAAAAGCATCCCGAGCGGGGTGATTGGCATCGATCTCGAAGGGCGGGTAACCTCCTGCAACCGGGCAGCTGAAGAGATCATGGGCATACGTGCGGTTGAACTTCTGGGCAAGGAGATCAAGACCGGCCTGGGGTCGTTTCAAGTTCTAGGCGAGATTATCCAGAGTACGATCAAGACGGAACGTGAGATGTTTCGTGATGAAATCGCCATTGATGATCCTTCTGAAGGAAAGCGGTGGATCGGCATCGTGGCCTCCCTCTTGCGGGATTCAAAAGGAAATCAGATCGGCGCTACGGCCGTCTTTTCAGACATGACTGAGATCAGAAAACTTCAGAAAGAGATCCAATTAAAAGAGCAACTCGCCATGCTTGGAGAACTTTCCGCAGGTATGGCACATGAAATTCGGAATCCACTTGCCGCGATCCAGACCCTTGTTGAAATCTTTGCCCATAAGAGTAAAGGGAAAGAAGAAAAAGAGCTGGCGGGGGAAGTCATCGAAGAAGTCGCACATCTCAATCAATTCGTCACCGACTTTCTACGCTTCGCCAGATCACCTTCACTCCATCCGGAACCAACCCCTGTAATAGAAATCGTCGATGCGGCCCTTGGAATTGCCATTCCCGACCTCAAAAAGGTGAATCTTACCATTCAAAAAAACATACCCGAGGATATCCCGAAGATCCGAGTCGATCCTTATGAGTTCCGGCGTGTCGTGATTAATGTTATCCTCAATGCAGTCCAGGCAATGGAGGGCTTAGGAGAATTAACTATCGCCTCAGAACTTTCTGACAATCGCATTATTCTAAGTATCTCCGATACCGGACCGGGAATTCTGGAAGAAGGAATGAAAAAAATATTCCAACCCTTCTTTACCACAAAACGAAGTGGGACCGGTTTGGGCTTGGCAATCTCTCATCGGATCATCACAGGTCATGGTGGAAATATCTATATTAAAAATAACGAGGTGAAGGGAAGCACACTGTTCATTGAGATTCCTGTCCATCCAGAAAGGGAAGTTACATGATCCGCATATATATTATTGACGACAACGAGAAGATAAGACATTCTCTCGCCAGTTTTTTTTCTGACAAAGGCCATGAGGTTATTGAATGTTGGAGCGGAGAAGAAGCCCTGGAACGTTTTCAGGAGGCCGAAGCCGATCTGGTCATTACCGATTTTCAGATGGGAGGCATGAGCGGGCTTGATCTCCTTCGAAAGATTAAGGAAAAATTTCCTCTGACGCAGGTTATGATCATCACTGCTTTTGGAACTGTTGAAAGAGCGGTAGAAGCGATGCACCAAGGGGCTTTTGATTATCTGCTCAAGCCCTTTTCGCTTATCGAAATGGAAACAAAAGTTGAAAAGGCACTCGAACAAAGAAGATTGCTTACCGAAAACAGATATTACCGGGAGACCATCCAGAAGAGTATGGGAACAATCATCGGTCAGTCTCCCAAGATGCAACAGGTCTACCGCCTCATTGAAAAGATTGCACCGACGACAACCCCTGTCCTGGTTTTGGGTGAGACAGGGACCGGGAAGGAACTGGTCGCAAAAGGAATTCACAATAAAAGCCCACGTGCAGAGCGCCCTTTTATCGCTATAAATTGCGGAGCCATTCCAGAAAACTTGATTGAGGCCGAACTGTTTGGTTATGAAAAAGGGGCCTTTACGGGGGCGGCCACCTCAAAAAAAGGTCGTTTTGAACTGGCGGAGGGGGGAACACTTTTTCTGGATGAAATTGGGGAACTCCCCCTCCACCTTCAGGTTAAACTTCTTCGATTTATACAAGAACAAGAGCTGGAACGGGTTGGCGGCACAAAAACAATCAAAGTGAATAGCCGTTTAATCGCGGCGACGCACCGCAACCTGAAACAAGAGGTTCAGGAAAAACGCTTCCGGGAGGATTTATACTACCGAATTCGTGTTGTAGAGATCTGCCTTCCTGCACTTCGTGATCGCGGGAATGACATTAAGGAGTTGAGCGCGCATTTTTTAAGAAAGCATAATCGGGAACTTCATAAAAACGTACAATTCCCTCCTGAAGTTATCGATCTTTTTCTAGCATATCCCTGGCCTGGGAATGTGCGCGAACTCGACAATATCGTGGAACGCGCCGTTGTCCTTGCGGATGCTGATATCATTCAACTTGAAGACCTCCCCTCAGAACTCCACTCCATTCCAGCAGCGGAAGAATCATCATCAACATCAGGAGCAAAAGGTATGACAGAACGAATTGAGGGAATGGAAAGAGAAATGATAAGGGAAACGATGCAAGAGGTTAATGCAAATCAAACAAAGGCGGCAAAAGTCCTGGGACTCCACCGGAGTTCGCTCCAATATAAACTGAGGAAATATGGTCTGTTAGGATAAAAAAAGGGCGCCCTTGTAGGACGCCCTTTTAAAACGATCACTGCTTAACGGACTGAAAAAGCCCTTCAGCATTTATCACATAAAAGGAATATGCTGCTAACTTTCAATCAATCGAGAGCAATCTACTGCCAGTTTGTCGGTAATTCCTTGATAATCTCATGAGAAAACTTTGTTTCTACTCCCAAAAGAGGAGAATTTACCCGGGGCCTCTTTGCAGGATCAGTAGACTTTTATTCCATTTTTAAGATTGATAACACCCATAACATGGTTCAAAACAAAGTAAAGAAGTAAGTATTTTACAATTTTCTCAGGAAAACTTCCAACTTTTTTTGAAAATAAAAAGGGCGTCCTTTGTAAAGACGCCCTTTTTATAATTACTATGATTTTTGCTCATGTTACACATGCATTTACAGACCACCTATTGATGTCCTTAGACACCCCTAGTTATCTTCGTCTCTAGGCATCAGGTGCATCCGGGGCATCCGGGGCATCAGGTGCGTCAGGGGCATCCGGTGCGTCAGGTGCATCCGGTGCATCCGGTGCATCAGGTGCATCCGGGGCATCCGGGGCATCCGGTGCGTCAGGGGCATCCGGGGCATCAGGTGCATCCGGTGCATCCGGTGCATCAGGTGCATCCGGGGCATCCGGGGCATCCGGTGCGTCAGGGGCATCCGGTGCGTCAGGGGCATCCGGGGCATCCGGTGCATCAGGTGCGTCAGGGGCATCCGGGGCATCAGGTGCATCCGGGGCATCCGGGGCATCAGGGGCGTCAGGTGCATCAGGGGCATCCGGGGCATCAGGTGCGTCCGGGGCATCAGGTGCGTCAGGGGCATCCGGGGCATCAGGTGCGTCAGGGGCATCCGGGGCATCCGGGGCATCAGGTGCGT
>DUAG01000036.1 GCA_012960925.1 Candidatus Manganitrophaceae bacterium | reverse complement strand
GAATTACACCCTATCAAAAATTGACGCTGGCAACACAGGCTCTACTTCTGTGAACCATTATTAATGGGGGGATTACCCTGTTACTTGTTTTGCCTCTAATGTCAGCTATGCGGGTGACTGCCGAGGCTGCAGAAGTGAGAGTTCAATTAAAGGAATATCGGATGATCGCGGCCCCTCAGACGGTTAAGGCGGGGAAGGTCCGTTTTATTGCGGTCAATCGAGGGAAAGATAGGCATGAACTGGTGATACGGATCAAGGAAAATGGATGATATAGGGAACTGGGAGAGATTGAGCACTTTCCCCCAGGCATTTCTAAAGATATGGTTCTAAATCTTACGCCCGGGACCTATGAACTTTCCTGTCAGATTATTGAAATAGAGGAAGGGGAGACGAAGGATCACTTTAAAGAGGGAATGCATGTTGAAATTAAGGTAGAGTAGAAATCCTTTCGAAGGTGCATCACGACGCCAAAACGGGCGGTTCCTTGTCTAGCAACAGGAAGGATCCTAGACTTAACAATATGATTGCCGCCGAGAGGGAAAACATCGTCTGATAACCATACAATTTTGCAATCATCCCCCAAAAAGGGGTACCAATGAAGATGCCGATATCAAAAAAGAGCGTAAATATCGTCATCATACTGCCGCGATTTCCGTCGTGTCCCCGATTAATAATGAGCGTCGATAGAATCGGAAAGATAAATCCATGCCCCAGCCCGCACAACATCCCGCTGATAATGAGGCCGACGGGGGTGGTCCAGAAGGAGATTAATACAATCCCCGAGGCAAGGGAAATCAGGGAAGGATAAAGGATCTTTTTTAGCCCGAAGCGGTCCGGCCAATCCCCGGCGGTCAAGCGAATCGTGACGGCGGTCAGGGAGTAGGCGAGGAAAAAATAGCTTACAAACTCGATTTGAACAGATTTTGCGTAAGGGGTCAGGAAAACCAGGTAAGAGGCGATTCCAAGAGCGAAAGAGAGCGTTGTCATTAGAGGAACACGGGTGGATCGCTGAAGGGCAATTTGAAGGAAGCGTCTGATGGATAGGCTGAGGGCATTGTGTCGCGGTTCTCGAATATAAAAACTTGTAAGTACAGAGAGTGTCGCAAAGATGGCGCATGCCTTGAAAAGCAGACTATAGCCACCAATACGAAGGAGGTATTCTCCAAGTGGGACGCCAATGGCCCCGGAGAGATGACCTGAGACGCCAAAGAGAGCGATTCCTTCCGCCCGTCTGGATGAGGGGATGATGTCTGCGGCTAGGGTAAAGAAAGTGGCCATCAGGATCCCCCTCCCGAAGCCATGCAAAAGACGTATCCCAAAGATTTCAATCCCGATCCCGTCAACCCAGAGATAGGAGAGGTTGGCGAGCATAAAGATGAGACCGCCGCTGATCAGGCATATTCTTCGACCGATTCCATCCAGGGCTAGGCCGATACCCGGTCGGATGAGAATTCCGGCAAAAGAGGCCGTTCCCATAATGATGCCGACCAGGACAAGATCTGCCCCGAAGTCCTGAAGAAAGATCGGGAGGAAGACATAAGGCCAGAAAGCGAAGCCAAAGAATAAGTGCGAGATAAATAGTAAGAGAAAGTCCCGTGTTAGTAACGGGGGACGCTCCACCCGGGAAGAACTTCTTCGTTGAGACATGGCCCATGATAGCAAACTCTCACGTCACTATTCAGCACACCCATCTTTGGCTCTGCGAGACCCATTGCTCCATGGTGGTGTTGCTGTGGTTCTCAAATCCTCGCGCCTTATCCTGAAGAAAAATCTGGGCATGCTGAATAGTTACACTCTCAGGGCCTATGCGATGGAAACTCAACGGTATTGACGCCTTTCCGAGGGAAGAATAAAATGATCTGGTGATTCTGCATATAGACATGGATGCGTTTTATGCTTCGATCGAGGAACGGGATCGCCCGGAGCTTTGCGGGAAGCCCGTTATCGTCGGGGGGAGTCCGAGGGGACGTGGGGTGGTCGCGGCCGCCAACTATAAGGTCCGCGCGTTCGGGGTCCATAGTGCGATGCCCACGTCAAAGGCCCGAAGGCTCTGCCCAGAAGCCGTTTTTCTATCGCCGCGAATTGGATATTACGCAGAGGTCTCTGAGCAAATCCACATGATTTTCAAAAAATACACTCCGTTGGTGGAACCCCTCTCTCTAGATGAGGCTTTTCTCGATGCCACTGGAAGCGAAAGGCTCTTTGGAGATTTTGAAGAAATTGGACGGCGGATCAAGCAGGAGATCAAGGAGAAGACCCGGCTATGCGCCTCTGTCGGAATTGCCCCCAACAAATTTGTGGCCAAGGTCGCCAGTGACTTGGGAAAGCCAGACGGGTTCCTGGTGGTCAATCCGGAGGATGTTCAAGCCTTTCTCGATCCGCTTCCTATCCGCCGTCTCTGGGGGATTGGGACTTCCGGAGAGCGGATGCTTATGCAACGCGGGATCCGGACCATCTATCAAGTCCGCCAGCAACCCCGCTTGATGCTTCGAGAACTCTTTGGGAAATGGGGTGACCAACTCTGGGCATTTTCGCGTGGGCGGGATACCCGGGTGGTGATCCCGGATCATGAAGTAAAATCGATCTCAAATGAAACAACCTTTGAAAAGGATCTTGAGAACTTTGATCTGCTAAAATCCCATCTGGTGACCTTGACTGAGCAGGTGGCCTGGCGTTTGCGCCGTCAGAATCTCTTTGCCCACACAGTCGAGATCAAAATACGCTTCTCCGATTTTAAGACCATCACCCGTTCGAAGACCCTGACAAAAGCAAGCCATACGACTCAGGATTTCTTAAAGGCGGCGATTGGACTATTAGAAGCGAACTTTTCAAAAAAAAAAGGCCCTGTCCGGCTCGTGGGAATGGGCCTCAGCCATCTGGATTCCGGCTTTTACGTGCAGGGAGAGCTCTTTTTTGATGAAACCGATCAAAAGCAGCAGCGCATTGACGCCGCGACAGACCTCATTCGGTCTAAATACGGGGCATCCGCCCTCAAGCGTGGTGGGGGAGGCGCATCACCCGAATGAACTTTCAATGCCTGTTCTGTAGTAGAATAACAAAATATTGAACACGCACAGTGAGCACAATCCTCGCCCTTATAGGGCGGGGTTCTTCAATATGAATGAGGCTTCTTAAAAATGCCTAGATTGCTCCTCATAGCCGTTCTTGTAGGACTGATCATCTATATCATAAAAAACGCGATCAGTCCTAAAGTGCCGGACAGACTCTCCCCTGATTTTTTTCGTGTTCCAGGTGAAACCCTCAACCTAATCTTTGCCATCGGTGTTTCCTTTTTTGTGCTGTTGGTCTTATTACGTGTGACCTTCGGTCTCATTCTACTGGGGATGGTCGGCGCCGTGGTGATGGTCAAACTCAAACAGAGTCAATTGCTGGGTCAGGGAATCAAGGTCTCGAAAATGCAATTGCCGGAAGTCTATGAGGCGGTCGAAGTTGCTTCAAGGCGTCTGGGCATGGAGCAACCCGAGGTGTATGTCATTCAGAGCCAGGAGATCAATGCCTACGCCATGGGTGTGATCGGGAAGAAAACGGTTGTATTGCATTCAAAAACAATTGAATGTATGAACCAGGGAGAACTCACCTCTATTTTAGGCCATGAGTTTTCGCATATACTCTGCGGCCATACAAAATGGATTGCTCTGACCAGCTCCGCCAGGTTTGTCAGGATTCCGCTTGTTTCGATGCTGCTTGATTTTATCTTCTTGTTCTGGTCGAGAAAAGCGGAATATACATGCGATCGTGGGGGGCTCATCGCATGTGAGGACTTAAACGCCTCAATAAAGGCACTCATCAAACTCTCTGTCGGTGAACACCTGTTTCACCAAATGAATCTAAGTGAGTTGCTTTCGCAAAAGGAGGCCTTGGACAGCGATATCTTTTCAATGCTATCGGAGAAGATGTCGACACATCCCTATATTATTAAAAGAATCGTCGCATCGAAGAGGTTTTACGACTCTGAACTCTATTCTGAATTTGTAAAATACAGGACCATGACTCCGAACCACGACCCAGGAAAAACATAAACAGTCTTTACTGTTGGTATGATGAAGACCTCATGGACACTTCCAAAAAACGATCCTTGGTCCACCCCCTTTGCTGAGGGCCTCCTGTCGCAGCTTCAGTTGAGTCTCGGCCTCAGCCTGCTTGATGTGGCCTGTGGGGGTGCAGGAATTCCGGTCTTTTATCTGGCAGATCAAATCGGGCCAAAGGGCCACGTCCTCGGAATTGATATCAGCCCCATGCAGATTCGATACGCTCAAGCGAGGAAAGGCGAAGCCCTTCCCTGGCTTGAATTCGCCTGCATGGATGTGTGTAAACTGCCGCCCTCCCTTCCCTCTTTTGATCGCATTACCGGAAATCTAAGCTTCATGTTTTTTCGACCCAATCGTTTTGAAGCCCTCCATACACCACTTTCAGTTATAACTCAATATGTCAGCGCATGAGTCTAATGCCTTATGGCAAATTTATTGTAAAAATACAGATGGTGTTGTGCTTCAAACTACTTTTGAAAAACTCAATTCAATTAAAGGCCAGTATTCATTACACCCCGTTACATACCCGATACGAGTTATAACTGAAAGTGGTGTATTGAGTACTTGAAAAAAGCGGCGTATCTGGTTGATTTGAAACTGCGAATGAAT